>JAIRZW010000004.1 GCA_031267015.1 Heliobacteriaceae bacterium
CTTTTGCAAAAATTGTTTTTGATGAAAATATTACGGACTGCGAAATTGAGAACTGTGTTAATATCGCCCAAAAATACGGAATTATGCTTGTGCTTCAGCCTAAAATGATTGAGGATAAAATGGCGGTTTCGGCTGACTTTGCCGCAAAAACCCTTGACCGGTTCCTTGAAAAATACCCGAATGTCCGGCTTATTCCGCAGGTGCACAAGTTTTTAGGGGTAAAATAACAGGGGACTTACGGCTTTTAACGGGTTTTGTGTTGGGCTGCAGTAATATATTTGCGTTTAGCGGTGTCATAGGTTAGAACCTTGTAAATTTTGCCGTCTGTGACGATTTTCACGGAATTGTGTTTATCAGTGCGGTAAATATCAGTATTTTTCAGGATGTCCAGAGTCTTGCGGTTTGGGTGGCCGTAATTGTTTTGGCCGACAGAAATTTCAGAAACATCATTTTTCAAATGCTTAAGCATTTTTGCGCTGACAACGCGCGAGCCGCCATGGTGGCCGACTTTTAGGACTTCGACGTTTGAAGGGATTTCGGCCTTAACCCGCTCAAATGCTTTCACGCCCGCGTCACCCATAAACAACATGTCAAAATCCTTATAACTCAGCAGGGTTATAATGGAATTTTCATTGCCTGTTTTCAAGCCGGCCTTACGGTTTGTGATTTTTAAATCCTTTTCCGCGTATTCGGTATTAATGCCTTTCACATTAAGGGTTTTGATAAGCGCCTCGGCGCCGCCGGAATGGTCAGTGTCAGAGTGGGTTATTATCATGCCCTCAATATCCATAATATGACGGTCTTTGAGGTATTTTAGCAAAATTACTTCTGTTTGGGAAGGCTTGCCGGTATCAATAAAGAAGTATTTATTTTGCGGAGTCTTAATCAGAAACGCGTCCGCGTTTTGAACGTTAAACGCAATTATTTCGAGATTCTTATTCGGGATGTTTATGGTAGAAAGCGCCAACAACACAATAATCCCGGCAACTATGGCCGCCAATTTCTTATTAAATCCAATTCTAAACATAAGAGTGATAATCAGGACAACAGCATAATACATCAGTATTTGCAGGACGCACGGGTGGGTCGTGGTCAGCAGTGAATGCGGAAGGTTTGAGAAGAACTCCGAAATCCAGACCAGAATTGTAATAAAATAGTTCAAAATAAAGTCGATTCCATGGCAAAGCGGTTCGGTGAACGGTGTAAATATTGCCAGAATTGAAGTGACAAAGCCGCCAAAGCTGATTATGCTCAAAAACACCATGCCCGCGACGTTTGCGAAAACTGAATATGTGCTGAAAGTGTTAAAATAGAACATTTGAACTGGCGCAACCCAGATTTGTGCAATTACCGGGATTAGCATTCCGCCCACAAGCCAGTCAGGCAAACGTTTGACGGATTCATAGCGTTCAAGATAATCGAAAACCGCCCCCCCTGTTGCAAGGATTCCGAAAGTTACCCGAAATGATAACTGAAAACCCACGTCGTTTATGAACGCGGGATTGTACACCAGCATAAGCATTGCCACGAACGCCAAAAGCGAAACAGAGTGCGCAGTCCTGTCGATTAATTTTCCGGCAAGCATAAACAGGAGCATTAGCGCGGCACGGATTACTGACGGGCCGAGACCGGTCATAAGCGTGTAGAGCACGACTAAGCCCATGCCGGTTATGTTGATTACTTTGTATGGAACGCGCAGTCTGCGCAAAATAAAAAACCAAAATCCGAAAATAAACGCGACGTTCATGCCGGACGCAGCCAGAATATGCAGCAGGCCGGAGTTTACAAACGAAGATTTAATGTAACCGGGCGGAGCAACTGCGTCGTCGCCGAAAACAATACCGCCAAGGATTTCAAGGTTCGGGCTTTTGAGGTATTGCGCGTGGGTCGCGATAATCCTGTTTCTCAGATTATTCAAACCTTGCAGAAACTTCCATTTCGGCGTCAACGGTTTGCTCAGCGGCGTAATTTCAGTTGCATAAAAAACCGTGAAAGTGTCGAAATTTCTCAGGTATTTCCCGTAATCAAACTGCGACGGATTGCTTGCCTTGAACGGGGTTTTGAGGTAGCCCTTAATTTCATAGGAATCACCAATGTTCAATCCCCCTTCCGCCGAATGTTTACATTCGGCTCCTTCCCCCTTGCAAGGGGTACTAATAGTGACAAGTGTTTTGGCGTCGCCTGCTTTGAAAAAGAATCTTGTTTTATCACTTTTGGTGATGCCCGGGATTGTGACAATCTGACCTTGAAGCGTTGTCTTTGCAGGCGCAAGCGGCACTAGCGAATCCGTGTTATGGATTTTGAAATACGCGCTAAAAAACCCGAAATAAAACATGAAAATCCAGAACAGAACGTATTTTACGTTCAAATAATCTTTGAGAACCGCAATCACGCCGGCAGTTGTGAGGATTGCGGCGCAAAACACAGCGCTGTCATGAAAATACGCCAGAATCCCGGTCATAAACACAATTGCCGTAATGAACATTACGGAATTTTTACTCTGCAATGCAGAGTTGATTGTTTGCCTAAGCACGCTAAATCTCCCTCTCCTCGGGGAGAGGGCCGGGGTGAGGGGTCAGCCTTTTGGCGGCTTGCCAGAGCGCGTCGTATTCCTCAAAATTATATTCCTCAAGCGGTTTTTGGGCAAGTTCTTCCATTTTTCGGAAACGGGCAGTGAATTTTTTATTGGCTTTCAAAAGCGCCTGCTCAGCGTCGATTTTGTTCCAGCGCGCAAGGTTTACGACCGCGAACAGGATATCGCCAAACTCTTCCTCCCTGCACTCTGGCGGCGCTGTCTTAAACTCATCAAATTCAGAGAAAATACATTCATACAAAGATTTTTCATCCGGCCACTCAAACCCTGTTTTCACAGCTTTTTTGCTTATTTTTTGCGCGCTCAGGAGCGCTGACTGCGACTTGGAAATCCCATCCATTGCCGACGTCCGGTGGGATTTTTCCTGCTTTTTAAGTTTTTCCCAGTTGTCGATAATTTCACCAGAAGACCCGGCTTCAACGTCGCCAAAAACATGCGGGTGGCGGAATATCAGCTTTTCTTTAAGCTGCTTTGCAACGTCATCTATATTAAAATAACCTTCTTCCGAGGCGATTTGCGCGTGAAGCACTACTTGCAAAAGCACGTCGCCCAACTCCTCTTTAAGGTGCTTCATATCGCCGCTTTCCATTGCGTCGACCGCTTCGTAAGCTTCCTCAAGCATATTCGGCTTCAGGGTTTTGTGTGTCTGCTCTCTATCCCAAATACACCCGCCCGGCGAGCGCAAAACCCGTATCACTTCCACTAATTCATCGAAATTCTTCATACTCTGATTTTAGCACAAAATCCTTCAAAAGGTTGATTTAATTT
>JAIRZW010000104.1 GCA_031267015.1 Heliobacteriaceae bacterium
AGCGTCAGGTGTAAATTCGTCCAAGTCGCCAGCGGCCAATACAACCGTGTCTATGCCTTCAAACATCAAAAATATGAGTCTTACCGGCTTAAATTCGTCTCTTAATGATGTAAACTCTAAGTATCATACTATAAATTCCGGTCTTTCCCAAATGCAGACAGATTATAGTATTTTGCTGAATCAAAAAGAGAGCGCTATGGCAACTGTATCTGAAATGGAAAGCACGATATCAACTTCCGAACAGACGCGGGATACAGCGCAAAGGGACTTGAAAAGTAATGAAAGCAATTTAAATTCTTCTGTTGAAACACGCGACCAAACGGATGAACGGCTTGGTCAGCTGGATTCTGAATACGAAAACGTCTGCTCGGAAGTAAAGTCACAAGAAAACGCCAAAAGTGATGCACAAAAGAACGTATCAAGCTGCAAATCAAGCGTTACAACTGCAGAAGGTCAGGTTAATTCGGCAACACAATCTTTGGAAAGTGCAGAAAAGGTTCTTGAAAATACGTCTGAATCTTTAGAAGACGGAACACCAAACCCTGCGTATGGCGAAGCAACAAAAGCGGTTGAACAAGCACAAGCAAACAAGGAAAAAGCAGAAACCGAGCTTAAAGGCGTACAAGAGAAACTTTCAGAAGCAGAAAGCACATTAACAAATGCAGAAAAAGAACTTACATCCGCACAAGGAAAGAAAAATGAAAAACTTCAACAATTGAAAAAGACGGAAGGCGAGAAAAAAACTTTAGCTGAAAAATGCGAAAATTTACAGGCAGCAGTGGAAGCAAATCAGGAAACCTATGACAATTCGCTTGAAACCTATAATGACGCAAATCAAAATTTTGAAAGAATGAACAACGAACTTGAAAGCGCTCAGGGAATTTTAACTAATTGCGAAGAATATGAAAGCCAAATACCGCAATTAGAGACTAATAAAGCTCAAGCGCAATCCGTAAAAGAAAAATTAACAGACGAGGTTAAGCAAAGAGAACAAAAACAAAGCGAATTAACTGAAGATATAAAACAAAAAGCAAACGAAACCGAAGGCTGCTCGGCTTATAAAACACCTGCTGAAAATCTGATGTCTATGGAACATCCCGGCCAATTAAATAATGAATATTTAAGTGAAGAAGCACGCAAAACCATGAGGATAGATGATCCAGAATATGAAAAATTACAACGAGCTGCAACTGCAAGGGGCGGTATAATTACTTGCCCCGAACAGGAACTTAAAAACACTCATCTCAACGCACCGCCTTTTGCACCTGTACTCAACAAAGACAGAGAGTTCTTTGAGAAAGCAGGATTTATGTCTAATGTTGACGGCTCAATGACAAACCCGCGCACCGGCCATACATATATAAATACAGACGGCGATAAGTGGATAGAAACAGGAACTTTTCTGCAAAACAAGCCTGTATATGTTACCAGCAGCGATATAGAAAGTGCATACAGAAAATATCCTGAACTAAGAGAAACCGGCAAACGGTTTCAGGCTCAAGAAGGTTTAAGAGTAAAAAATGAATACGGAAATCTTAAAATGTATTTTCGATAAAACAGTCATAAAAAAAGGCGGTTGCCCGCCTCTTTTTCAACTAACCCTCTCCTCTTATGTGACTTACAGGCCTAACGGCGCACGCCACAATGAATCATTAAATTTATCCTGATTCGCTTTCACGTCTACTGACAACGTTACGTTGCTCGGGGTAAACACGAATACCAGCTCTCCTACCTTCTGCGGCTTGCCGTTAAGCGCATGCGCCGCGCCGCAGATAAAATCTATTGTTCTTTGCGATTGCTCTTTATCAAGTAAATGTAAGTTCAATACAACGGTTTTTCTGTCTTTTAAGTGAACGGAAATCTGCGCGGCATCTTCAAATGAACGCGGCTCAATAACCATAACCTCAAAGCCGCGGTAATTCGGGTGGCTTACCACTTTTAAATCATTAGTCCTGTCTGCTTTCGGCTGGAATGCCTGCTGATATGTATTGTTATAAGCCGGCGCAAGTGCGAGGTTGTCCTCAACTTCATACTCTTCCTCTTCAAAGTCGCCAATCATGTCGCCGAATATAGCTTCACGCTTGCCTGAATAACCTTGTACCAAATAATCCAGCATTCCTTTAATTGAAAATTTATTATTGCTCTCTGCCACCGTTTTACCTCCGTTTATCTCACTGTTCAAATAACTTTCTTCCTATTCTAAGCATTGTTGAGCCCATGCGGGCCGCTGTTTTGTAGTCCTGACTCATGCCCATTGATATCTCCTGCAAGTTACAAATCTCTTTTACCTGTACGGCCTGTGCAAAAAGCCGCTCTAATTCCGCTTCGCCAGCACCTAAAGGCGCCATGGTCATTATGCCTTTTACGCTTACGCCCGGCAGGCGCTGTATTTCAGGAAGTGCTTCCAGCAATTCTTCTTTTGAAAACCCGAATTTCTGTTCTTCGCCGGAATTATTTAACTGAAGCAGGATGTCCTGAACTTTGCCGATTTTCTGAGCTTCTTCCGAGATTAGCCGCGCAAGCTTCACTGAATCCGCTGACTGAATCAAATCAAAAGTGCTGACAGCCTTCTTAACCTTGTTTGACTGCAAGTGGCCGATTAGATGAAACTTTGAATCCTCTCTCACCTGTTTCTCAAGCCGGTTAATTTTTTCTGCTGCTTCAATTACCCTTGATTCCCCGAAATCCCTTAACCCCGCGTGATACGCTTCGGTTATCGCGCTCTCGTCGAAATACTTTGTAACTGCGATGATATTTGGTTGATAATGTGCGATGTCTTCTTTTACCTTTTCCAGATTGCGTTTTATCACATGCCTCATAACTTTAATTGTATCTTATCTGTCATGAGCGGACAACTGTTTTGTTTTTGGGTATCTTTCCTGCCTCTAAAACCATGATGAACACATGTGTTCAGGCGGTTTTACATTTCTTAAATTTTAGTAACATTCCGTAATAATTGCTCTTTTCAGGCATGCCCCTAAAATCTGATTTCAAGTTTTATACTAAACTATAATATCCGATATGTTATCCTCCGTTTGCATGATATTATGAAAACAAAGAGATTCCGAAACAAGTTCGGAATGACGAAAGGAATATGAAAGAGAAGGATTTTATCGAAATAATCAAGTCTGTTACGGGCTCCGGCTACATCGGGGATGACTGTGCGTACCTGAAAGATTTGGGAATCGTCATGACTCAGGATAATCTCGTTGAAGACGTGCACTTCCGCCGTAACTGGATTACGCCGTATCAGCTTGGCCGAAAAGCCGTCATGGTAAGCATAAGCGATGTTTGCGCAAGTGGTGCAAAACCGCTGTACGCGACAATAGGGCTTTCCATGCCCGCTGACACTGATGAGAAATTCATAAAAGAATTTTATGAAGGAGCATGCTCGGCAGGGGTTGAAATTGTCGGCGGCGACCTCACCGGCGCGGACAAAATTTTTATTTCTGTTACGGTAATCGGCTCTGCCGCAGGCCGCAGGATTTCTTCGCGCGCTCACGCATGCGTAGGGCAGAAAGTCGTTGTGTCCGGCGAGCATGGCGCAAGCGCAGCGGGGCTTGAGATGTTGAACCCTCACCCCAACCCTCTCCCAAAGGGAGAGGGGGCTAGGTTTATTAAAGCGCACCTTGAGCCAATCGCGCAATGTGAATTTTCAGAACGCATTGCAACAAATATAAAA
>JAIRZW010000136.1 GCA_031267015.1 Heliobacteriaceae bacterium
AAGGGCGTGATTATTCCGAAAGGCACGATTGCGCACGGGCGGATTACCCAGACTAAAGACCCGAAACGCCTTGGCCGGCCGGGCTGGATTGAGCTGGATTTTGACTACTTAATGACCCCTGACGGGCGCGAAATCCCGATTGAAGGCAAAATGTCCACAAAACTTCACCCGGTCAAAGAAACCGCAACAATAATTGTACAGGACGTAGGTTACACTGCTGTCGGCGGTCTTGCGGGCGGGTTTGCGGCATTGAATTGGCTTGGACTTGAGGCAGCCATTGCATCCAACGGATATACGCTTGCGGGAGGCGCTGCTGTGGGCGGGGCTCTCGGGCTTGGAATGGCGCTGATGAGAAAAGGCCATGACGTCTTAATAGCGCCCGGCGACGAGATTAGGGTAAAGGTTAACACTTCGGTGCCGCTTCCTGTTTACAAAGACACTGCTTTGCAGCAGCACGAGCTTTTTTATCCCGGTCTGGACATCCATATAAGCGACATAAGACACGAAAAAGACCCGTTTGGCGCGCTTAACACAATTACGCTTACGGTGATGATTTCTAACATGTCAGACAAAAATTTCTCGGGGTTTGATATGGCGCTTATAAACGATTATAACGCGGTTTACAGACCTTCGATTTTCGGCGACACGAAAATTATGTTTAAACAGATTAAGCCGGGCGAAAAGGTTGCAGGACGTGTTTCGTTTGCGGTTGATAATGTCAACAGAGCTTTCTGGCTTACATTCCACGACCGCCGCAACGGTAAGCCGCTTTCAAAAATCTCGATTGACAATGCTTACCGCAAGGTCTCCGAAAAAAGCCGCAAAAAAAACGATAAACTGCGCAAGAAGAATCTGGATTACAAAAAAGAGCCTGATTTGCTGGATATGGATAACTTTTAACGAGCATATAGAGTGCGTTCCACGCATTCTATATTAAGTTACTTGACAATCTGCAAGTTTTCTTATACGCTAATATGTGTTTACAAGTCTTAATAGGAGAAAAGTATGAGAAAAGCATTCACACTTGCAGAGGTTTTAATCACAATCGGAATTATCGGGGTGGTTGCGGCATTGGTTATGCCGGCGTTGATATCGAATTACAGAGACAAGGCGTATGACGCAGCGCGTAAAAAAGCCTGGTCAACCATAGGTCAAGCAGTTCGGGTTATAACAGTAAACGGCGGTATCGGGGATGCGGCAGATGCGAAAGATTTTGTGGAAAACCACTTGAGAGAACAGATAAAAATTCTCAAGACGTGCGACAATGCTAACTTACGTAATTGCGGTATCGAAACCAATACAAATGGTATAAAAACGCTATCGGGAACTTCTGTAACAATGCCAAAGACGCTTCATGGTTTGGCAAACAGGATGAATTCCGGGGCAACAACAAACACGGACACAACAAGCTATGGTTTTGTAATGTCGAACGGCTATGCTGTGAATTTATTTTATAATCCTAAGTGCATGGTGGATAACCCTGATTACTGGCACTGGGGCCAAGACAGAGTATGCGTAAATGCCGTTTATGATATGAACGGTCTTGCAAGACCGAATCAGGCAGGCAAGGATATAGGTTTTGTAACAGTAATCTATCCTGACGAAAGTTCTGTGGCTTATGCGCCGAATGTTGCCAAAGAAGATGCGGCAGTTTCTACCTTTGATAATGCTGCACAGGCTTGCAGAGACCAGAACTCTGATTATTCAGTGCCGAACCGGGATGAATTGCTTGCAATGTATATGAACATGAGACTCCTTGGAATGCCGTCCGCTGAGTACTGGTCGGCCTCTGAGGCTACTTCGGCTTCAGGCAGGTGGCAGGGTTTCGACGACGGCGACCGCTACATGCACACCAATGCCACTCCCCACCGCGTCCGTTGCATCAAGAGATAAATTATTCAGAAAGCGGCTGTGTCAAGTATTGAATGCTTGCATTATTTTTTAAAATATGATATACTACTTTTTTGCAAAAATTTTATGCCGTTACTTATATGCCGTTAAATAAAATAAAGAAAGGACTATCTATGAAAAAAGGTTTTACCTTGGCCGAAGTATTGATTACTTTGGGAATTATTGGAATTGTTGCTGCATTAACCCTGCCAAACCTTGTTACTAAATACAAAGAAAAAGAAGCTGTTTCAAAGCTTAAAAAGGTCTATGCGACGTTCGGTAACGCGTACACTCTTGCAGCAAATGAAAACGGAACCCCTGACAACTGGTATACGAATGAGGGCCACCGCTCAAGAGCAGCGGCAAACCGCATGGTTGATGTATTTTTGCCTTATTTAAAAGTGGCAAAAATCTGCAAGCAGGCAAAAGGCTGCTGGGCCGATACAATGTATAAAAAACCGGACGGCACTAACGCTACTAATTGGGATACTTATAATTCAAGCATATCGCGTTTTATGTTGTCAGACGGCACAAGCGTATTTTTTCACAGCTACGCAAATATTCCGGTAAATTTGGGTAGCGGGTTTTTGTCAGAAAGCTACGGTGCAATGTCTGTTTATATTAACGGGAAAAAAGCGCCCAATAAGTGGGGTGTTGATACTTTTTCGTTTATTTTGACCCAAAACGGAATTGTTCCGGGAGGTACAGATATAGCTACAGGTACAACAGCTACTTTTCCGGCTGCCTGCAACCGTAAAGGTGTGACCGGCTGGGGTGAAGCCTGTGCTGCCTGGGTAATCTACAATGAAAACATGGATTACCTGCACTGCGACGACCTGTCCTGGAACGGCAAAACTAAGTGTAAATAATATACATCACACCCACTTGAAATTTGTTTTGGGTGTGTTACAATAGTAGCAGGTAGTAAATTAAAGAGGTTTTATGGTGTGCGGCAAACTTGAAATTGAGATTTTAAATGCGTTTTGGAATTTGACTAAAGACAATGAAGACCGTGACGTTTCTATTCAGGATGTGGTGGATGAGCTTGCGCAAAACGGCGTCAGGCGTGCTTACACTACGATTAAAACAGTCATGGACAGGCTGACGGTTAAGGCGCTGCTTGTGCGTTATAAGTCAGGCAAAAAGTTCTTTTATAAAGCGGCAATGAGCAAAAGCGAAATGGCGTTCGAGGCAGTAGACACAGTTGTTGACAACTTTTTTGACGGTGAGCCGGTTAAACTTTTAAGATTTGTAGAGAAAGAATGTCTTCTGCTGACATAGATAACAGAAAATTAGTCGCGGATTTAATACGCAAGGTTTTGATATTCGGGGCTCCGGCGAGGGAGGCTGTTTTGCGCTTCCCGAAAGACACAAAAGACAGAAGTATTTTAGCTGCGTACCATGCGTTGGTTCATTTTGAGGCTGACGAGGAGTTACGCGCCCGGGACCTGCTTTACAAGGAGGAACAGGACGATTATCTGGAATTTATTTCAAACACACTTGACCGGGGGGAAGATTTGCCGGATAATATAATCAAAAGTTATGACGGGTTTTACGAAACCGCGAGTGTTCCAAAAGGGTTCTGGCAGAGCTTTTTGAAGTTTCTGAATATATAAATATGCCCTCGCAATGGCGTTTAGAAAATTTTACCCGGATTCAGAATATTGTTCGGGTCAAATATTTTTTTAATCTCGCGCATGTAATGCAGCGCAAGCGGGTCAACTACTTTACCTATGTGTTCGCGTTTTAAAAGCCCGATTCCGTGCTCGCCTGACAAAACCCCGTCAAGGCTTGCGGTCAGGTCGTAAATCTCGTTTTTCGCAAGCTTGTACCGTCTGTACTCGTCCTCGTCACGAAAATCAACCGGAATCTGCGGGTGCACGCTTCCGTCGCCCACATGGCCGATAAGACAGCAGGTTAAGCCGTATTTTTCACAGATTGACCGGATTCCATTTACCAGCTTTGCAAGATTCTGCCGCGGAACTGTCACGTCGTCAGTGGTTACGTTGGGTTTTAATTGTGCGCATGCAGCCATGGAAGCCCTGCGTGCAGCCCAGATTTTTTCGTATTCTTCTTCATTTTTTGAATATTGAATTGAAGCAGCGTTTTCCAACACCCCGGGAATCCGGTCCAAATCTCCTTCAACCTCAATCACAAGCGCTGCTTCCTTGTCGCACAAAAGCCCGGACGGCTTAAACCTTTCAACGGTTTGCAGAGCTTTTTTGTCCATAAAATCTATTGTTGAGGGAAACACTTTTTGTGCGATGAACTTATTTACAGCGTTTACAGCCGCCTCAACCGTATCAAAGTAGGCCATAATGACCTGCCTGCCTGCCGGTTTCGGGATTAATTTCAAAACCGCTTCGGCCACGATTCCCAAAGTTCCTTCAGAGCCGGTAAAAAGG
>JAIRZW010000117.1 GCA_031267015.1 Heliobacteriaceae bacterium
CCTGCTGCTTTCGCTGCCTGCGCTAATCTGCTGTCTAACATTACGCGGCCTCTAGGGTCGGTTATTGTTATTGGCAGGTAATCATTTAATGCCGAAGGCATCATCATTAGATTATATGAAAGCTGGCACGTTTGGTCGCCTGTTCCATAGTAATCATATACCAATTTCGTTAGATTTAAAGAGTTTTGGTATTCATTCGATATATCTGTCATGGAACGCGCTAATGCTATTTTTTCATGCGACAATGCCATAGAACGAAACTCGCAATCTGATTTACGCCCTGTTATTGTTAATAATCTGCATTGTTGTGCTGCTAAACCCATAATAATAATACCCTTTGTTAAATAGAGTATCGGCACACCCTCAGCAAAACTTTAAGGAAATCACCAAGTTGTTACAATTCTTCATATCCGCGTTTGGAAAAATAATCATGCTATTATAATCTTTGGGGAGAATAGTATGAAGATTTTATACAGAATTTGTTTGATTTTGGTTCTAATCTCAATGAACACCGCGTTTGCGGCGGACGCTTGGATGAACGATTTAAGAAGCCTCTTTTTGGGCAACAGTGCCGTGATTTATGAGGTTAATATCCGAACCTTTAATGCACAGGACTTGAACGGCAACGGAATCATTGACAATAACGAGGAAAGCGGGAATTTTATCAACGCGGTTGCGCGGCTCGATGAGCTTGCATCGCAAGGGGTTAACACTATCCATGTCATGCCGGTTACGCCTGTCGGAAAAACAAAAGCGCTCGGAACAGCAGGTTCTTTATACGCTGCGGCAGGTTTCAACTCACTTAACCCGCAGTTGCAAAGCAGCAAAAGCAGCTTATCGCTTGACGAACAGGCGGAAAAATTTGTCAGCGAAGCGCACAGGCGCAAAATCAGGGTTATTTTTGATTTGCCGCAATGCGGCTCTTATGACTTGTACATGCAGCGTCCCGAACTCTTTGTCAAAGACGCGTCAGGCCAGCCGGTTGTACCTTCGGACTGGACAGATGTGCGGCTTTTGAACGCCGGAACCGAAACCGCAATTAACCGCGATGTTTTAAATTTGTACAAAGAATTTGTTGATATGGCAATGCGTTTCGGGGCGGACGGGATTCGTGCGGACGGTGCAGCCGGCAAACCCGCTGCGTTTTGGAAAGAGCTTATCACTTACACAAGACGTCAAGACCCGCAATTCCTCTGGCTTGCAGAGGCTTCTGAATACTGGACAAAGCCGGTTTCCGAATATGCCGTGTTTACGCCGTACGACAAACTGCTTGGAGCCGGCTTTGACGGCTATTATGGCAGCTATTTTAACCTGAAAGACTGGAAAACAGGCAAAGAATTTATTGATCAGATAAGCGCTACGCGCAGTGTTTTGAAAAAATATTCCGAGCCGAAAGCTGTAATCGGCAGTTTCGTAACCCATGACGAATTAAGCCCGATACTGGTTAACGGCCAAGCGTTCAGTGAAATGATTATCTGGCTGAATGCGGCGCTGCCTGTGAATTCGTACTTTCCGGACGGGTTTTCGACCGGTGATAATTACCTCTACCTCTGGGCGAACAAAAAAGCCAAAAAGACCTGCACTGACGACGAATACTACTTTGCACACCGCGGAAAAATTGATATATTCAACTTCTCCAGAAAACCCGGCGGCAAAAATACCGCCCTGAGCAAAGAATTTCCTTTGGCAAATGTCTTCAAGCGCAATATCGCACCGTTATTGACTGAGGGGAATTTTATACCGCTAAAAGCAAGCGCACCTTCGGTTTTTGCTTATGCAGTAAGCGACAAAGGCCAAAGCCTTATTGTTATGGGGAATTTGAATTTCCGCACAGGGGCAAGTGCAACTGTTACGGTTCCGAAATTAACCGAAAACAACCTTATAGTACCGATAAAGCTTACAACGACACCTGTTCCCGAAAAAGGCAGGTTTAAAGTCGACATGGCACCGGGTGAAATCCAAGTCTTAATGCTTCCGGACGTGGAGGTTAAATAATCCTCACGTCACTCCGCACTCGTTGCGGGGTCTCGAATTTTGACCGGCTGCGCCGGAGATGCCGGAATAAATCCGGCATGACGTTTTTATGCCTTTTTAACCTTGCCGGCTCTGATGCACGAAGTGCACACCGTAAGCGTCTTTGTTGTGCCGTTTACGTCTGCTTTTACGGTTTGCAGGTTCGGCGACTGGCGTTTTACGATTTGTTTATGCGAGAACGTTAAACTCGCTGCTTTTATCGGCTTTTTGCCGCATATATCACATTGTTTTCCCATAATTTATATTCCTTTATACTGGTTTTTATGACATGATAAAATAAAATATACACTAAGTCAACATGGTACAATTTTTATGCCAAAAAACGTTTACATTCATATTCCTTTTTGCCGGCAGAAGTGCAAATACTGCTCGTTTGTGTCTTTCACAGATTTGGGGCTTAAAAAATCCTATCTTGCCGCGCTGAAAAAGGAAATCCTACATCATTACCAAGGCGAGGTTTTGGACACGCTCTATTTTGGCGGCGGAACCCCGTCAATCCTTGAGCCGGAAGAAATCCGGGAGCTTATCGGGCTTTTTAATGTGACGCCGGCTACGGAAATAACACTTGAAATGAATCCGGAAGATTGTGAAAAATCCCCCCTAGACAATGACGTTTCTGTCAACCGCATAAGCATAGGCTGCCAGACTTTTGACGAGGGGATTTTGAAGGAAATCGGCAGGCGGCATAGTGCACAAGAAGTCAAAGAGATTCTTCGCTTCGCTCAGAATGACGTAAGTTTCGATTTTATTTACGGGCTGCCGGGGCAGACCATTGAAGGTTTTGAGCAGGATTTGAGACAGGCTGTTTCACTCGGGGTTAAGCATATTTCTCTGTACGGACTCAAAATCGACGAAGACTGTTATTTTGCGCAAAACCCGCCAAAAAATCTTCCGGACGCGGACACTCAGGCGGACATGTATTTGAAAGCAGTGGAAATCCTTACCCAAAACGGCTATGAGCATTATGAAATAAGTAATTTTTCGCTTCCGGGTTACAATTCAAGGCACAATATGAATTACTGGAACAACGGCTCGTATTACGGGTTTGGCGTAGCAGCGCATGGTTATATCACCGCCCCCTCACCCTGCCCTCTCCCGCAGGGAGAGGGTATATCAACCAGATATTCCAACCCCTGCGATTTGCAGGAATATCTGAAAAACCCGCTCAGGCACGAATCCGAACACATTGTGTCCGCCCAAGAGCAGCTTGAAGAAGAAATTTTTCTCGGGTTCCGGCGAATAAAAGGCATTAACAAAAAAGAAATAAACGAAAAATTCGACATTAATTTTGACGAAAAATACGCCGAAGTGCTTGCAAAATACCCTTCTCACATACTAAAAACAGAACACGGATACAGGTTATCTTTGGAGGGTATTTTATTGAGCAATACAATTCTGGCAGAATTTCTTCTTGCTCCTCCATCTGATTGATATTTCTGAAATTTCGCCAAAAATTGGAATATTTTTTCAACATGTGTAATCTTATTGTTATAGGGAGAGGATTATGCCACAAAATATATTAATTGAAGAAACAGATAGAACAGAAGCGGCAATCATGGCGAAAAGCTTCGCCGGTCAGGACGTTCA
>JAIRZW010000155.1 GCA_031267015.1 Heliobacteriaceae bacterium
GTCCCCGGTTCCGCCGCCTTTGAGCGCCTGATTGTAGTCTGCCTGAGACGGGTAAATATAGCCTAAGCCGGGACCTCCGCGCATTACGCTTATCAGAACCACCGGCAATTCATCAGCCGCCGCATAAGACAGGGTTTCCTGCATAAGCGCAACAGCGCACGATGAAGACGAAGTCATTGCTTTTGCGCCGGTTGAACAGGCGCCCAAAACCATGTTGATTGCGGCAAGTTCGCTTTCTGCCGAAACATAAGCCCGGCCCAATCCGGTCATACGGCCGCTTAAATATTCGCCTATTTCGCTCTGCGGCGTAATCGGATAACCAAAATAGCAGTCGCAGCCCGCTTTTACCGCGGCTTCCGCAATCGCATAATTGCCTTTTATTAAAACTTTTTTATTTTTGGTAATCACCTGTACACTTCCGTTATTGCTAAATCAGGACATCTGTTCGCGCACATGGCGCAGCCTATGCAGGAGTTGCCGGGGTCGTTGAATTGCACTACTTTTGCGCCCAGCGCATTAAGCTCGCCTGAAATTTCGAGAAGATTTTTAGGGCACTCGTTGATACACAAGTAACACGCCTTACATTTTTTGCTGTCGATAACTATGCGCCCCATAATTCTCCTCTGGTTCCTACTATATATTATATCATATCACTTAAAAATTTTTTAGACAGATAATGTTTACATTTGTTACAGTTTTAAGCCCCCGGATAGATATACCATAATGGAACGATAGCAAGCGAGCAGGGAGCGAGCGCGTGTTCCGTTATGGTATATCTATCCGGGGCAAGAAGCTTAATGCCGTTTGCCGGCAGGAAGCTTGCGTATATTTGCGATATGCTCTTTTACCAGCGCAAAAGTTTCAGGGAAATGATTTAAAATAGTTTCTTTTGAATCACAATCACCCAGCATCATAAGCGTATAAGATTCTGCGACCATTTCTTGTATATTTGCTGTACAGTAATTGCCAATACCGTCATAGTATTGAGTGTCCTCTTTGTCATATTCAAATTTTATACCGCCCTGGGCTATATAAGCTTTCATTTCTCTTTGAAAAGAAACAGCTAACTTTTGGTTAAACACACTTGAAAAAGATGTTTTCTTTTTCGTGTTATCAACAGCATGTCCGAGTTCATGGACAATCGTATCTTCATTACGACTAACTGTAATATCATCAGAGTAAGGGTCATAATAGCCGTCAGCATCATCGTCAGGGGTCGGATTTTCCTCTATACTCCAGATTTTGCTAACTTCAACACTCATATCCTCCAGCACTTCGCCCGGCAGATTTTGCAACTTGCCCCTAAACAGCAGGTCTTTGTCATATCCCATAGAATATAATAAGTCGTCTATATCTATTTTTGATTGCTTGCCGGTTGATTTATTTGTAATAGTAACAACATTTTTATCGGTTTTTACATCATAAATCCTGCCTGTATAATTTTCGTTTTTAATCTGCGAATTTGGATTATGATAATTCGGGTCATATCCGGCAGATTTTTGCAGGTGCTCCATTACGGCATTAGATGTTTTCTTACTCAGTCCGATTTCCCAATCAATATCCTCAACAAGGCTGCGGCCGGTTTGTTTTTTGTATGTTTGTAATACCAATTCAAGATGTTCAGGGGTTATTTTTTTGATGTTACTTTCAAGGGATTTGCGTGTTGTCGGAATAATCCCCCATTTTTTAGCTGATACATCTTTGTCCAGTTCCTCTACAAGCGGTGATATGATTGTTTCACTGCCATCTTTGTCTTTTTTCACTGATACAATAACTTTGCCTGATTCAGGGTCAATCGTTTTTACAGTGGATGAGTCGTCAGTATCAGAAAAGGTTCGCTGTTCAAGTAATTTGCCTTCGGTATTATAATAATTATAGTAGTCGATTTGTTTGGCTTCATCTCTCCAGCGTTTTATTTTCCTACCATCGTCAAACAAAACAGTACTTTGCCGGGTACCTTCTTTTGTAATCTCATATCCCAAACCAAAGCACTCAAGACTGTACTTATCTCTCGGGTATTCCTTGAACTTTGTAATCGGAAGTTTCACCTCAACGCCTGCTGTTAAATCTTTATCGTTGTTGATACCTTGAAGCAAGAGTACGTGCTTGGAAATCTCCTTATCACTCGGCTTTTCATTGCCAAATTCTTTTAAGTATTTCTTTGCAAGTTCCCAATATGTGGTGTTTTTATCCAGTGTCACCGGTTCAGTGCTTTTAAAGGCGGGATTAATTGTGCGGTCTTGCCAAATATTTTCCAGAGTTTCTTGTTCGTATTTTGTTTCTTCTTTTTTGGGGTCAACTTCAAGGTTTTGCGGGTTTACTTTTTCCGCGGTTTCAGGTGAAACCGCCACTGCCTCACCAACTCTGAACCAGCCGTTTTTAGCGGCTTTCGGGTTTGTTTGCGCAAGCTCCTGTTCTTTAAGCCCGATACGGTTTGCTGTCTTTACAAAAGTTTCACCGTTCAGAGCATAAGTTATTATAATATTGCCGTTTTCATCATACTTGGGTTTTTCGGGAAAATACCCTTCAAAAGCGCTTACAGACACTTTTTCACCGGAAGCTGATGTCCCGTCTGTGCGCGTGCTTTCAGTATAATTAACCTTCTTTAATCTTACTTCATCTGCCATAACTGACCTCCGTTTGACATGTACTACGGCTCGTACATAAAAAATCTTTAGTCTCATCGTTGTTTCGTTACATTTATTAACATTTTGGACAGATTGCGCGTAGTCTACTATTATGGACAATGAGGAGACGTTGAATGGCAAAAAACTTTGAAGAATTAACGGATATTTTGAACAACAACACGGCAGAGTTGGAGAAAGTTCTGTCAGGCATAAGCGACAAGCTTGATGTTATTGCCGAAGACAGCGGTGCGGTTGATTTAATCCGCGTTTATTTGTCTGAATTAAAAAATATTCTTGAGGAGCAGTACAGCATTTCCGCGGCGAAGTCAGACAATATTGAAGGGGTTTTCAAAAATCTTGAATCCAGACTTGATGATTTTTACGAAAGAAGTCCGGAAAAAGACGAGCTGATTTTGCTTGTTTCTTCAATAAAATCCGAGTTTGAAGAATCCATAAAAAAACTGCTTAAAGGATTAAAATTAGCAAATGAATCAACTAATGAGTCAATACAGGAAAGCAGCAAACATCTTGAAACCCTTGCAGCAAGCAACACCGACATTTTACGCAAGGACATGAAAGAAGGTTTTAACAAGCTGGAAGCCGGAGTTAAGACAGCAGGCGCGCATAATGCCGACTATGTTATTGAAACCATGTCCGAGGCTGTCGGAGGTCTGAAGGTTTATCTCAAAGAATTGAGTTCAATTCCGGGAGCGCAGGAAAGTATTGCGGAAAATTTGACCTCTATTGAAAAATTTATTGAAGAA
>JAIRZW010000029.1 GCA_031267015.1 Heliobacteriaceae bacterium
TCCCGTAAGCACAACCTCCTTAAACCCTGACCCTGCAAAGCTGTTAATCTGCTCTGTTACAAATTGCGCGTCAGCGCTGCGGCTTTTGCCGCGCGCAAACGGGATTATGCAGTACGAACAGCGGTTATCGCACCCGTCCTGAATCTTCAGACTGGCGCGGGTTTTGCTCGTGTCAGTAAGAAAAACTTTCTGAAATTCGTCTTTAAGCTCACCCACATGCGACTTCCCAAGATATTCAAACAGGTTAAGTTTTTCGTCATTGCCCAAAACATAATCAATAAAATCGTTTTCAAGCAGTTTTTCGCGCTCAACCTGCGCAATACAACCGGTTAGAACATTCACAATGCCGGGATTCTTGTTTTTGGCGCTGCGTAAATGGTAAAATGCCTCATTATCGCTTTTGTGCGTAACCGTACACGAATTCAGCACAAAAACATCCGCTGCGCAAATGTCTTTAACCTGCTCCATTCCGTTTTTTATAAGGTTTTCGGCAATGACCGCACCCTCAAACTGGTTAGCCTTACAGCCCATTGTGTGAATGTAAAAATTTTTCATATTGGTTATAATACCACAAAGCATGCCGCATACCCATTTGGAACGATAGCAAGCGAACAGGGAGTGAGCGCGTGTTCCAAATGGGTATGCGGCATGCTTTGTGGATATGAACTTTTGTAAATATTTTAAAGAAACACTTCAACTCTTAGCAAAAAAATTTACTTTTGGGTTTTAATACGATATAATAATTATGTGAAAGTGTAGGTGTATACATGCAAATTCTCGGTCAGAATCCAAGATTAACCCCGAATTTCTCCGGTCGCATGGATCGTGTTGACGCTCTGATTAACGCAAGCGACTATGAATTACAAAAAAAAGCTTACAAAAGAACTGCCGAATCAATCGACACAGAGCATCATAAAAAAGTATCCAATGCACTTTTTTACTCAATTCCGCTGGTAGCAGGCACAGCAGCGTTTTTGTTATCGAAAGGTAATTCTAAATTTTTCGGTAAACAATTATCAGGCACAGCCGGTAAACTTGCAAGCGGCATAAAAAGCGGAGCCTGGTTTGGCGCAGCTATCGGTGCGGTAACCCTTTTTGGCTGCGGCACCAAAAAATTACGCGAAAATTCGCCGGCAGTACGTGAATTTGAAGACAAAAACCCGCTTTTATCATTTGTGGCAAAAGTCGGCGTGGCAATCGGAGCTTTATCGCTCGGTTCAAAAGGAATTTACAAACTTGGCCGCCAGCTTAAATACATAGGCCATTCCGCTAACCGTGCAGGACTGGAGAAAAGATTCTCAAAAGGCACAAAACGTCTTGCTGACGCTGTTAAGCCTAAATTCATAAACAATGTTCAGAACAAAACAG
Source organism: Heliobacteriaceae bacterium (assembly GCA_031267015.1). Classification (GTDB taxonomy): domain Bacteria; phylum Cyanobacteriota; class Vampirovibrionia; order Gastranaerophilales; family Gastranaerophilaceae; genus UBA947. The sequence continues at coordinate 1,369 of JAIRZW010000029.1, forward strand.
GCAAAGCCGCTGACAAAATCAACGGCAATAGCACAATCGCAAAGGTTGTAGACGGCGTACACGATTTCTTCGGCAAGGCTCCGGCTCCGATTAAGAATATCGGCAAAACCGTATTGGCATGGTCGCCTGTTGCAGTGCTTCTCGGCGGATTTTTCCACGACGTTGACCACCATTCCGTAAAAAACCGCGAGTTCGCAAGAAATTACAATAATCTAAAATCCAAACAGGAAAACCTGACGAGAACGCGCATGCATGAAATCAGCAAGGAAAACTTAGCTTTGGCAATGAAGGCCATTGAGTTTGCTCATGCCAGTGACGCATTGGCAGAAGAAAATTGTCAGCTTAAGATACAATTACGCGACGCGGAAGGTATAAAACTTCAAGAAAATGATTTCCCTCCGGTATTGGCTGAGGCAGTACAAGATTTCAACGAGCATGGCATTGAATATGTCGAGAAAAAAGAAACTGAAGGCGGCTACGGGGAAGACAATATGAATAGATAAAAAAAGCGCCCATCGGGCGCTTTTTTTATCTATCGTCACCCCGCACTTGTTGCGGGGTCTCATATTGACCGGCAATGCCGGAGATGCCGGAACAAGTCCGGCATAACATAGTTTTATTTTTTCTCGATTCTGATTGCGCTGTCCGGGCAAACCAGAGCGCATGTACCGCAGGCTATGCAAAGCGACGGGTCGCTTTGCACTGCCGGAGTCTGGTAAACCCCCACTTCTTTTGACCAATGAAGGCAGTTTTCGCCTTTCAGGTTGATAGGGCATTTTTCAATACAAAGCCCGCAGCCCTTGCATAAGTCAGTGTACACGTAATAGTCCGCTCTGCCTTTGCCTACGCCTTCTATCACGTAGCCTCTATATTCACATGTTGTCATAATTTTTCTCCTTTTGTATGTTGTAACCCTCACCCCTCTCCCTTTGGGAGAGGGGTGAGGAGGTTATACACCTGCCTTTTCTTTGATTAAGTTCATGCCCATTTCGAGCGCTTTGTAGTTAAGCTCTCTCAATTCGGGTTTTGCGTCGAATTTTTTGCCGAGCGCCAGTTCCATAGCGTTTTTAATGTCGCTTAGTTCAAGAACGTTCGTCGCCGCCAGAAGCACGCCGAGGATAATTATGTTAAATACCCGCGCGCTTAACTGCTCATTAGCGATTTTGTTCGCGTCAACACCGATTATTTGTTTGCATTTGAAAGTTGGCGTAATCGAACAAACTGACGTGTCGTAAACAAAAATTGTGTTTTCGTCAACGTAAGTTTCGCATCTTTCAATCGCGCGGTCTGACAGCGCAATAACAATGTCAGCCTTTGAATAACGCGGTTCACCGATTGTTGAATCAGAGATTTGGCAAAACGCAATTGACACGCCGCCGCGCTGTTCTACACCGAAGTTCGGGATATATAGTACCTGTTTGCCGGCTTCATAGCCTGCTTCAACAAGGATTTTAGCAACAGACTGGACGCCTTGTCCGCCTTCACCTGCTAATGCTATTTTAGTTCTCATATTACGCCTCCAATCCTTCTCTTGAAACAAATTCTTTAACTTCAAAGAATTCTTCCATAGTTTTTAGTCTTGCCCACGTATCAGCCGCGTTTGTTCTCCAGTTAAGAGGACATACCGAAAGCACTTCTACGAATGAGAAGCCGCCTTTATCAACGTTTTTAAGGGCTTTTTTGAATGTTGAACGCAGTGTTCTGAGGTTAGAAACAGTTGCGCGCGAAACGTATGATTTATCAGGGTCTGCAATCGCCGCAATCATCTCCGCGCCTTTTGCAGGTTTACCCGTAACTGAACAGTCACGGCCGTAAGGCGTTGTTTCGGTTTTCTGGCCCGGAAGCGTTGTCGGCGACATTTGTCCGCCTGTCATACCGTAGTTTGTGTTGTTAACGAGTACGATAAGCATTTTTTCACCGCGCACAGCCGCGTT
>JAIRZW010000129.1 GCA_031267015.1 Heliobacteriaceae bacterium
ATTTATAGCAACAGCATAGCCTGTTTTCGGGTCTATTTCCACTTCAACCGCGTTGATTTGGAAAATATTGCTGTCTGCTACTTCATACCGTTCAGGAAGCCCGGTCGTAAAACGTGTTATTGACGTCTGATAATCCATTCCGATTATTCCGTCTTTTGCGCCGCAAAAGCCCGCGTCAGTGATGTATGCCATGTTATTTATAATTTGTTCGTCTGCTGTCTGAACATGCGTGTGAGTTCCGAAAAACGCACTCACTCCGAGTTCTGAGCAGAATTTTGCAAAGCAGATTTTTTCCGCGGTTGCTTCTGCGTGAAAATCAACAATAACAATGGGCGTAATTTTTTTAAGCCGCTTAATCTCCTCGACTGCGGCTTGCCATGGGGAGTTAGTCGGGTTCATAAAGACCTGCCCGAGAACGTTAATGACCGCGATTCCGCTGTCATTAACCCTGCTTCCGATGCCCGGAACACCTGCCGGGTAGTTATACGGCCGTATAAGCCTGTCAGCCTTGTCAATAAAAGAAAAAATATCTTTCTTATCCCATATATGGTTGCCCGAAGTCATACAGTCAATACCGTACTCAATTAACTGGTTGTAATTGTTTTCGGTCAATCCGAACCCGTGGGAAGCGTTTTCAACGTTTGCGATTATGAAATCAGGCATATGGGAGGATTTCATCTGCGAAAGGTAATCCCGAACGCCAAACCGGCCGGGCCTGCCGACTAAGTCTCCGAAAAATAAAATTTTGATTGTGTTTTTTGACATGGTTTCTCATATTCTCCCGGAGGGAGAAGGATTATTTCGCAATTTCAGTAGTGCGGAACTCACGTACAACCGTCACGCGGATTTGTCCCGGGTAATCAAGTTCGTCTTCAATGCGTTTTGCAATATCGCGCGCAAGCTTCTGCGAAGCCAGATCGTCAAACCTTTCAGCCTCAACAATAATCCTTACTTCGCGTCCTGCCTGAACCGCAAAAGACTGCTTGATTCCTTCGTAACTGTTTACGATTTCTTCGATTTTATTAAGCCGCTTAATATAAATCTCAAGCGTATCGCGTCTTGCGCCCGGTCTGCCCGCTGAAATCGCGTCAGCGACTTTAACCAGAACCGCTTCGATTGTATTTGCCACAACATCATCGTGGTGGGCTTCAATCGCATGGATTACTTCCGGCTTTTCGCCGTATCGGTTTGCGATTTCCACGCCGAGCTGAATATGTGTGCCTTCCTGGGTTTGGTCAACAGCCTTGCCGATATCGTGCAAAAGCCCCGCGCGTTTTGCAATGTTTACGTTTGCGCCGAGTTCAGCCGCCAGCATTCCGGCAAGATGGCTTACTTCAAGCGAATGCGTCAGAACGTTCTGGCCGTAGCTTGTGCGGTAATACAACCGCCCCAGAGTCTTGAGAAGCTCTTTGTTTAAGCCCATTATGCCTGTTTCAAGCGCGGCGTTTTCACCTTCGGTAAAGACTTTTTTGTCGATTTCTTCACCTGCTTTCTCAACCATTTCTTCAATACGCACAGGGTGAATCCTTCCGTCAGTGATAAGCTTTTCCAGCGCAAGCTTTGCAATCTCGCGTCTTACCGGGTCAAAGCTTGATAAAACGACGGCTTCCGGTGTGTCGTCAATTATAAAGTCAACGCCTGTAAGTGTTTCAAGCGTACGGATATTTCTTCCTTCGCGGCCGATTATGCGGCCTTTCATTTCGTCGTTCGGAAGCGCCACGACTGAAACCGTTGTTTCCACGACCTGTTCTATCATACAGCGCTGCATTGTTGTCGAAAGAATCTCTTTTGATTTTTCGAGCGCTGATTCGCGGATTTTGGCTTCATTATCGCGGATTAGCTGCATTTGCTCTTGCGCAAGGTCGTTTTTAAGCTGCTCAAGAAGCATATTTTTCGCTTCTTCCGCAGACATTCCCGCGATTCGCTCAAGCTCAACGGTCTGTTTTTGAACGATTTCCGCCAAGTAGTCTTCTTTTTCCAAAAGTTCGTCAAGTTTTTTTTGAACCTGGATTTCTTTTTCTGTATATTCCTGAATCTTGTCTTCAAGCATATCTTCGCGTTTGGTTAGTTTTTGCTCCTGCCTTGCGATTTCCTGCCTTCGTTCACGTTCTTCTTCGTTAAGTTTTTCCCGGTCTTCTTTGAGTTCTTCGATTGCTTTAATTCTTGCTTCTTTTTGTAAGATTTTTTCTTTTTCTTCAAGCTCCAGCCTGTCTTTTTGAGTGCCCTGAAGTGCTGTTTTAACTTTGTTTTGCTGTAAAATAAGCACAGCAGCGAGGATTATTACAATAATAATCGCCGCAAAATTTAAGAAGTTAGCCATATAGCCGCTACCTTTTTCTTTCCTATTTTTTTATCATATACGCAAGTTCCGGCACATATAACCTGCCGGATGTTCTTTAGTATTTTTACTCGAAAGTTTTTTGCATATATTTTCCAAAAATAATTTATTAATACATCTGCTAAAATTATAGCATGTAATTTAAAATTTGTACAGAGATATTAATTTTTTTAAATAGAAATTGACCATAATCACCTCGGGTAAGATATACCTTATGAACACGATAGAAAATAGTTAATTTGCTATTTTCGTGTGTGAAGAAGGTATATCTTACCCGAGGTGCTCTTAAGTTATATTAAATAACCTGATTATCGGGCCGCAAGGTCAATTCAAAAAATTCCGTCTTCGTATAAAATATTTTTGAGGAGTTGATATGAAACATTTCTACATTTTTCTGTTAATGTTAATAATCTCACCGGCATTTGCGGCGATTGTTGAGGAGGAAGGCCAAACCCCGATAATTATGGGTGTGGAAAAAAGCGAGCTGCACGACATTGTGCTTGAATCTGATATTTTGCACGTTGGCGACGACAATTACGCGCAAACTTCCGCAAACTCCGGCGAATTCAAAATAAAATCAGCCGGACCGTTTTATACAAGGGCTTTCAAAATGTCTGAGGATGCCCTTAAACACGAGAATTACCTTGTAATCGGCTCGATTATCGGGCTGGACACAAAGCTTGCGCGCGAAATGGGCCAGAACAAAATCGTAAATTCTTATTCAAGTCCGGCAGAGATTTTTTTCAACGGGAATAAAATCTCCGAACTTCATCTGAACGGTGACGGGCAGCGCATAAGGCTTCCTAATAACCTGGTCAGGCCCGGTAATATGAACGAAATAACAATAAAAGCCGGCAAAAACCTTATGCAGACGGCGTATATTGACTATGATGATATTGAGATTGTGAATCTGTCGATTCAAAGCAGTAGCGCTTCACTTAGTTCCGAACTTGTTTCAGACCGGAAATAAATTCAGCCCCGGCTCCGGCGCTTAAAACGCCCCCATCATTGCACCCATAATCGTGCTGTAGAAACTCAATGCAATAAACCCGACAAAAATCCCGATAACAATGATTATGACAGGCTCAATCAGCCTTGCCATGGCCTCGACTGCCATGTTAACTTTTTTGTCCATTAATTCAGAGGCGTTTTTCAACATCTGCCCGAGCGTTCCTGATTTTTCGCCGGTGGAAACTATCATAATGACGTCTGACGGCAGCATATCAGCCCTGCTAAACGAATCTGTCAGCGAAAGCCCTTGTTTTATCCGGCTTAGCACGTTTGCTGTTTTTTGTTTCAGACTAAAACTTTTTAAGGTCTGTTCTGCCAGATTAATCCCCTCAACAACCGGCACGCCGGCATCATAAGAAACGCTTAGCACCGACAAAAAATTCGAGAGATTGCAGTACCGCAAAAACTGTGAAATCAGCGGAACCCTCATGATAAAAGAATCCCAGGCTTTTTTAAGCTGCGTATTTTGGAAGACATTGACCGCAGCATGCCATGCGCCGGCTGCTGCAGCAAGAATCCATAAACCGTATCTGAACGTAAACAGCGTAAAATCACAAAGCGCCTGTGCGCTTGCCGGAACGCTGTCGCCTGCGATAGATTTGAGTACGGGAAAAATCCAAAAAGCGAACAATGCAAGCAGTGCGCCCATCATTAAAACCAAAATCGAAGGATAAATCATGGCCCTTATGATTTTTCCTTTAAGCCAGTCTTGTTTGTTAAAGATTCCGAGCATTCTGTCGAGCGTCTGCTCAAGCTCGCCCGAAGCCTCGCCGGAAATACACAGCCCCATAAACACCGGCCCGAAAATGTGGCGGTACTGCTCCATGCTTTTTGAAAACGTCAGCCCGCATTCGATGCCTTTGCGCAGGTTTCTTGCAATAATCATTAACTTTCTTTTCGGAGTATTAATTTCGATTGAATGAAGCGCTTCAATAATCGGAATCCCTGAGGAAAGGAGCACTTGAAGCTCGGATGTAAAGAGCATTTTTTCCTGAAGGCTCAGACGCTTAACCCGCACATCTTTAACCACGTCCGGTTTAGCCGGTTTTTCGCGTGCCTCTTCGGAATAAATACTTGTCGGAAGATAGCCTAAATCACGGATTTTCGCTCTTGCTTCGCGGGGTGTAGCAGCTTCAACTTCGCCGTCAATCGCAATTTTGTTGTCTTTTAACGCTTTATAATAAAACTTTGCCATAATATTATAATACAATTTTTAAATATATTTTGCAACAAATGTGTGCTATAATAATTTCAAATGAATAGTCAGACGAAAAAATTATCAATAGCATTTTACTGGCACATGCACCAGCCCGTATACCAACTGTCGCCCGAAGGCGATTACGTAATGCCGTGGGTACGGCTTCATGCGGTTAAGGACTACCTTGACATGGTGACTATCCTTGATAAATTCAAAAAAATCAAACTTAATTTTAACCTTGTGCCTGTTTTGCTTGACGCCCTGATTGACTACGGTGAAAAAGACATGCACGACATTCACTCCAGATTAACCGTTATGAATACGGTTGATTTAAGTGATGAAGACAAAACGTTTATATTAAATAACTTTTTTGATGCGAATTATCAGACGATGATTTTCTCTTT
>JAIRZW010000157.1 GCA_031267015.1 Heliobacteriaceae bacterium
CTACAACAGGATTGTGTATAATACGGGATTAATCGAGAAATACAGGAGCGAGATTTTGCCGGACTCGCGTAATCTTGTCAAACTTGCGATTGAGAGTTACGGCAAGGGCAAAGAGAGCATAACGCTTCCGCTTTGCACACAGGAGTCGGCGATGAAGATGGAATACGCTTATATCAAAGCCATGTCAGATTACCAGACAGCAATAAGCGACCTTGAGCGCGCGATTGGGGAAAGCCTGTGATATAGCAGATTATTTGCATCTTGTTTTAGTATTCCAATTAAGCTCATCGCAGTGCAGATAATCCAAGTTTTCGTTTACAATAACCCAGGCAGTGCAGCCGTAGCCGACTTTATTGACTAAACAATCCTGCTTAAAAGGACGGTAAGTGTTATCCAGGATTCCTTCCGGAATTATGCCACCGTCACGGGTAAAATAAAATGCGCCAAACATATCTTTCCCAAGAGTGTTAGGCGGCTTAGACCCGTTAACATCAAACATGGCAAACCCGCATATGGTCGACATACCGGCGGAAGTTCCGCGTTTTAGGGCGCAATTAGCATCCCGTATACATACTGTCATTCTGGTTCCGTCAGCTAATATTGCTGCTATATTATTTTTACCGCTATTATATGCGGAGTAATGCGTGCCATTCAAATCACTCATCGCATACGAACAGTTTTCGTCTACTCTGCATATTTCTTGAAAACGCATATATGGTGCTATTTTATCCAAAAGGTTAGCAGCACCTTTCTTGCTGTCGTATCCAATTAAATCCCAGTTTTCCGGTGTACCATGTTCGTTAATCGCAAGCATATAAGCATTAGAAAGCACGGAATAAAACTTTTTAACTTTGACAACAGTTTCTTTTTCCTTATGTTTTGTGATTAACGCCGGCATGGTGAGCGCCGCGACGACTCCGATAATCCCTAAAGTAATTAAAACCTCCGCCAAGGTAAAACCTCTAACGTCATTGCGAGCCCGCAGGGTGAAGCAATCCAGCCTTTTACAATAACTGCCGAATTTCTGGATTGCTTCGGCTAATGCCTCGCAATGACGTGTAACTTTTTTTCTCATACTTTCCTCCTTTAAGATATGTAACCAACAGTGATTATATAAAAAATCTTCGCATTTGTCAATAGTTTAAAATATACATTTGCCCCAATCTTGGAGTTCATCAAGTATTATTCTTAACTTTTCTTTACAAACTAGCAAAATGTTTCTTGCTGTTTTTTTTAAACTACTGTATCATTAGAAAAAAAGGATAACACATGAATTACATTCTTCCTAAGAAAGCAGACTTGTCACAAATCAATATTAAGGAGCTTGATAAAGAACTGCCCGACTTAAAAAACATAACAGAGACCAAAGCGATTGCGATTGCCCGTTGGTTTATGGAATGGATTGACGAGGGTCTTGACGGGGGTAAGATTAGGCCCGGCAGCCTTCTTCCGGCAAAGCCGGAGTTTGCGTACCTTATGGGCGTGAGCATCGGCACGATTCAAAACGCGCTCAGATATATCGAAGACCAAGGTTACGTTGAATCCAAACAGTGCCTGGGAACACTTATAAAAGACAAAAGCGCTTCGCTTAGAAAACTCACTTCCAAACGGGAAATCGCAATCGAGGCAATAAAAAAACACATTAAAAACAGCGGGCTTAATGTCAAAAACCAACTGCCTTCATCAAGAAACCTCGCGGCACAAATCGGCTATTCGTCAAACACCACGCGGCTTGCGCTGGAATACCTCGGCTCAATCGGAATTTTACAGCACACGCCCTCTTTGCAAGGAAAAAGTCCCCGCATCGGCAGGGGGAATAACAACTCCGGGTGGATGATTAAGTCGCTTAATTTTGACAATCCTGTTGAAGTCGAAAACGAAACACTCGTTAACAAAGTCAAAAACGAGTTAAAAGATTACATTGACCAAAACCTCAACATCGGGGACAGAATCCCTGCGCACGCGGAGTTTTCGGCAAAATTAAAGGTAAGCATTAAAACTATCCACGACGCTCTGCGAACCTTGATAAGCGACGGAATTCTACTCTCAAAACGCGGCCGTTACGGCACAACAGTAATTAAAATGCCGTACGACAACACAATGGAAATCAAAAAAGAAACCTCTATTTTCGCCCCGGCCTGCGAAACCGCGTTTTACTACTATGAAAAAACCCGGAACCACATCAAGAAAATGATTGCGCAGGATTACGAGGTTGGCATGAAGCTTCCGTCGATTTTGGAGCTTTCAAAGGAACTGGATTTAAGCCCGAACACAATCCGTAAAGCCTTCCATAATCTTGCGGCAGAGGGTTATATTGCATTTTCGCGGGGGCGTTACGGCGGCACGTTTGTAATCGACATTCCTGAGACCGACAGCCAAAGCTTCAAATGGCTTGCGGTCAACCCGAAATACGCCGAGGCGTATAAGAATTAAGGCAGGCTTTGCCAGTATCTTTTAGACCTGTCATGCGGGTATTCGTCCATGATAGCAAAAGACGAACACGAGCATCCTGTATCCACTGTGACATTACATGTATTTTCCTGCTGAAAATTACAGCAGGCCTGAAGATTTGCGCCTTGAAATACACCTAAAGTACCGGAAGGTGCAAGTCTGTTGTCAGTATCTATTTGAAAATAAAACACATCATATCCAAACTTATTTGGACCTTTTACCCCGTTAGTATCAACCACAAAATCTACCATTGTCTTTCTCCACCAGCAGCCGCTTGAAGCAATCATCATGCCATTATTCAGAAACATTGCACCATCGTCATGGCTGTCAATATTGAAATAAGCATTGCCCGGGGCTGATTGGCTGAAATGCTCTATTTTATAACCGATTGTGTCTAAGTTTCCGGTACTACCCGGAAACACTTCTGTTGTTTGAAAATACTTAGCAAAATCCTGAATAAATATGTTATCACTCTTATCTTTTCCGGTAGTGCCGCAATATTCCTCGTCAATATTCCCGACATCCATACGCATGGTAACCAGAGCATTTTCAATCAACGCCTGCGCGCGTCTGAAGCGCGATTCCAGCTCTTTTTTCTTGTGGCTTGCGATTAGCGGAGGCATGGTCAAAGCAGCAACAACCCCAATAATCCCTAATGTAATCAACACTTCCGCAAGCGTAAAACCTCTAACGTCATTGCGAGCCCGAAGGGCGAAGCAATCCAGCCTTTCACAATAACCGCCGAATTTCAGGATTGCTTCGGCTAATGCATCGCAATGACATACATTTAACTTTCTCATACTTTTCTCCTATTACAAAATGTAACCACAAGTAATTGTATAGAAAAACGCGAAATTTGTCAAGCATTTGTCCCTAAGGACACAAACTTTCCCAATCCGGCTCGTCTTCCAGTTCGCCGGGTTCTGTTATGTGTCCGCCGTCTTCAAGCATTACGATGAGCGTCCATTCCAGCTGTTCTTTGTATTTTTCGCGCGCACGCTCCGGTGTCTTCGCACAAAAAACAAAACTCGGAATCTCTTTTATTTCTATGTAATAATAAATATTACCCTCAAAGTCAAGGTCCTGGCCCTCAACCAGCGTCCAGTCTAAATTCAGATAGTAATCTAAGTCCTTCATTTACCCCTTCATCCGCCCAGTGAATCCTCTGTCAGGGGCTGTGTCAACATAATCCCTTCCCCGCCGATAACATCGGCCTGCTTGCTGTTAATTTGCAGATAAATAGGTTTATCCGTGTTATTTTTGGCTGTCTTGATTAACTGATAAAGCCGCTTGTACAAGCTGTCAGTGCCGCCACCGGACGTAAACCCGGAATTCAGGTTAATAGTAACCCTGTCCGGCTGTTCATTCACGGAGATTACATAAGTCGTCGACGGAATCTCGGAATAAACGCCTTTTTCAAGTTCGCTCGGTTTCGGGCCTGCAACAAGCGTTTTTATGGCAAACTTAATCTGCGAGCCGTCAACGCCCTTGTCATATTCGCGTTTCACAGCTTTGTAAATTTCTTCTTTATTTTCGTTCTGCCCGATGAAAAACACGTTTATATAAACCTTCTTCTTAGGCTCGTCCGGCTTAGTTTCCGGGTTTTGCTCAGTGATTTCTTCCTCACCGGGAACGTCCTGCGGGCTTTCAACCCCGCCCGGCTCAGGTCCGGCAAAAGGCGATTCCATACGGGTATTCACTGTCTTCAAACTCACAAAACACAGCATAACCACTATTATTACCGCGGTTATCGCCAAAAATATTTTTTCATTTTTTTCCATTAGTTCTGCCTCCGCTCGTTGCGTCCTTAGGCGTAACAATTACACCGTCCATTAAAATCCTGTTTTCCTCAACCTTGAGATTTGAAACCGTAAGCTGCGTATTCTTATTTTCTATTATTTCCAGCGAATAATCAAGCGGGTTAAGAAAATTTAACACATACGAAACCTTGTTCAAATCAAGCGAAAAACTGCTTCCGATAATCTTCGTATCCTCAAATCGTATCTTGCCGTTTTTAATTTTCAAATCAGACGAAAACGCGACTTCCTGAATCTTTTTGACCAGCGGAATATCAATCCTGAGCGCATAAATAAACCTTCCGTTTTTGATTCGTGCGCGCGCGGTTTGGATTTTAACCATGGCCCCGTATTTCTCGGACATTTTGTTCAGGTCGGCAATAACCTTGTCATACCCTTGTGAGGTCATTGTTTTGTTGAGGTCTTCATCGCTGACAATAATCTCAAAGCTCAACGGAAAATCCTCTTTAAAAGTGACCATATTATTTTTTTCGTCCGGCACAACGTAATTGAAGTCGCATAAGGTTTTCAGCTTCATATAAGAAACAAAAATTCCGTCAGCATCAATATTTTTGCCTTCAATTTCAAGCGACTTAAACCGTCCTGCTTTCAGGTCAATTGCGCTGTACGAGCGAATATCCACCTTCATTTTACCGTAATCCAGCGACTCATTAATCATTTTTTTAATAAGCGACTTTGCATACTGCTGTGCAGCAAGGTTAGAGCCTGTTGCGTTGAGAAAAAACCTTGCAGCAGGATTCACAAGGTCATAAGGCTTTGCGCATGTCCATTCACAGTCTGCCCAAACTGCGAGCGGGCTTAGGATTAAAGCCAAAATTAAAATTATCTTCTTCATACAAACACTTTCTTTGTTAGAATTTTGTTTTCCTGGACGGTGCCAACTGCGACTATATTATCATTATATGTCAAAACTAAAAAATCACCATCTTTGTAAACTTTATTAAACAAATATTGCCCGTGCTTAATTTTCTCAAGTTCTTCGGAGGATAAAATGTACTGCGGCAGGTCAAGCGCCTCCAATGGATTAATCAATCTAAAGCCCCCCTTAATAAGGGGGGAAGGGGGGATTTCTATTGCACTGTCAACAGTGAATTTCCCTGCGCGCGTACGCACAAGCTTTATCAAATGCGCGCCCACGCCGAGTTTTTGGCCTAAATCATGCGCGATTGAGCGGATGTAGGTACCTTTAGAGCATTTAACAAGAAGCTGCACTTCCTGAGTTGATAAGTTGATAGGTTGATAAGTTGATACTTCAACAACCACCTTGCGCGGTTCGACTTGCACGGTTTGGCCTTTGCGCGCATAATCATAAAGCTTTTTGCCGTTGACTTTTATAGCTGAATACATCGGCGGAATCTGCAAAATCTCACCCTGAAAATCCTTTAACGCTTCAATAATTTCGGCTTCGCTGACCTCGCGGGAAGATTCAAACGTAACCTCGCCTTCAATATCGTAAGTCGTTGTTGCCTTGCCAAACTGAACAGTGGCAATGTATTCCTTGTCATCCGCCAAAAACTCAATTAAGCGTGTGGCTTTGCCGACTGCGATTGGCAAAACCCCTTCGGCAAACGGGTCAAGGGTACCTGTGTGTCCGATTTGTTTAATTTTTAAGGCGCGCCGCAGGCGCGCAACAACATCATGCGACGTGATTCCGGGCGGTTTATAAATATTCAAAAACCCAAACAATTCCATAAACCAATTATAACAGTAAAACAAAACTTGACAAACGCAAAAGTTTATTATACAATCATTTGTGGTTACATTTCGTAAAGGAGAAAAGTATGAGAAAGAAAGTTACATGTCATTGCGAGCAAGGATTCACGCTTGCAGAGGTGTTGATTACATTAGGTATTATAGGCATAGTTGCAGCGCTGGTTATGCCGGCGCTGATTAACAGCGCGCGTGACAAAGCACTGGTTACAACTCTGAAAAAAAATTACTCAATACTCTCGCAGGCGACAACTTCTATTGTTGTTGATAATCCTGTTGCCGGCTGGAATTTGGCTGACAACAATACTGCTTATTCAAAAGAGTTTTTTGAATATTACAGGCCGTATTTGAATATTATTAAGGATTGCGGATGCGCCCAATATGGAAACGGTTGTTGGTCAAAAGACATAACCAAAGCTTTGACCGGGGTAAATGCTGCTTATACCAGAGGAGCAAATTCCATAGGTGTAAATTCCTGCAATGTAACTTTAGCTGACGGTACGAATTTATCTTTTGATTTTTGGGACGCCAATAATTTAGGGGTTACTTCCAGCCGGGCTGTTCCTCATATACTTATTGACGTAAACGGAAATAAAAAGCCGAATATGATGGGCCGTGATGTTTTTACTTTTGTACTGACAGCAGAAAGCAACAGATTGCTGCCTGCGGGGATTGACAATGGTTCAGCAAACTGCATTACAACAGGCAGTTCAAACATCGCAGGGAATCAGTGCGCCGCAAAGGTCTTGTATGAAGGAAAAATAAATTACTAGAATATAAATTTTTGATAAATTAGCTGAGATGTCAAAACTCTAACAGTGCTATATTTCCCCTCTTGAAATCTTGTCAATAATCTCGTTCACGCGCGAACCCTTTTCAAACGAGTCACTGTAAACAAACCGTAATTCAGGCGTAAGCCGCAGGCGGATTCGTTTTCCCACTTCAAAACGGATTTTTGAGGTGCTTTTTTCAATAACTTCTTTTGTATGTTCGATTTGTTCTTCCGAGCCGAGCACGCTGTAAATAACCTTCGCGTACGAGTTGTCGTGCGAAACCTCGACATCCACAACCGAAACCACACCGCAAAGCCCGCGGATTTCACGCTGTAAAATCTCGGATATATCACGCATCAATTCTTTTCTAACCCGTTCGTTTCTTAAACTCAATACATTTACCCCTTACACCAAACTTTCCCGTTCGATTTCTTCTGTTGTGGAAACCTCGATTATATCGCCTTCCTGAATATCATTGAATTTCGCAAACGAGATTCCGCACTCGTAGCCCTGTGCAACCTCTTTAACGTCGTCTTTGAAGCGTTTAAGCTGGTCAATCGCGCCTTCAAAAATAACTTCGCCGTTACGGATAAGTTTTGCGTCTTTGCTGCGGACGATTTTGCCCTCAGTAACGTAACATCCGGCGATTTTACCGGTCTTGCCGATTGTGAAGACCTGCCGGATTTCGGCTTTACCAAGCTCAACGTGCTTAATCTCAGGCTGCAGGAGTGATAACATCTGCTTTTCAATGTCTTCAAGAATCTGATAAATAATATCGTACTTCTTGATTGTAACGCCTTCGCGCTCGGCCGCGGCCGCGGCATTGCTGTCTTCTTTGACCGTAAACCCGAGAATAACCGCGCCTGACGCAGAAGCAAGCAGAACATCAGCCTCTGAAATGTCACCGACGCCGACGTGAATAATTTTTGTCTTAATCTCGGTTGACTCAATCCCCGCAATCGCCTGCGTCACAGCCTCTGCTGCACCGTGGGTATTGGCTTTAATAATTAAGTTCAGCTGCGCAATATTTTCGTCACCCGCAACAGATTCGCGGCGGATGTGCGCCGGAAGCATTGCGTCAAGCCGCTTGGAGCGCTCTCTTTCCTTGCGCTTGTCAATGATAGACTTCATTTCTTTTTCGTTTTGAACCACCTCAAAGTAATCGCCCGCCTGCGGAACTTCCATAAGCCCCAGAATCTCAGCCGGCGTAGACGGCCCGGCCTTTTGAATCCGCTCGCCCGAATCCGAGAGCAATGCTCTCACGCGGCCGCCTGTGCTTCCGACAACAATGCAGTTACCGACGCGCAGCGTTCCGTTCTGGACTAAAAGCGTCGCCACAGGGCCTTTTCCTTTGTCAAGATTCGCTTCAATAACAACCCCTGAAGC
>JAIRZW010000170.1 GCA_031267015.1 Heliobacteriaceae bacterium
ATCGGCACGGATTCCGTCAACGCCCAGCTCTATGCACATGTCAATATATTTTTTATGAAGCTCAATTAAATGAGGATTAAGGGTTCTTTTGGCTTCGTCCTCCCATGGTTGAAACATTCTGATGTCATTCCAGCCCTGCGGAGTTTTTGCCAGCCCGTCGCGCTCAATTGCCATTAACTCAGGTTGTGCCAGAAACATATCATAGGAAGCACAGCTTGGCAAATCAAGCATTACACGGATTCCGCGCTCATGACATGCGTCAATAAAAGCTTTGCATTGCTCTTTGGGGTTTCTCGGGTCATTTGCTTCTATAAGCACATTGTCAAATTCCAAGAACCCGTTAGGTGCATAAATTGAACCTGCCGTTCCCATTGCTTTCTTCTTGCCCGGCGGGTGAACAGGAAGCACGTGCAGCGTATTAAACCCGCTTGCTTTTACTTCATCAAGTCTTTCGATTGCATTCAGGAATGTGCCGTTTTTTTCGTTTCCGTCAATATATTCGTTTCCGTTTGTGTCCTGCGCATTAAAAGTCCGCGGGATTATGGCAAGAATCTTTGCCTGATTATTGTTAAACAGCGTGCGCAAGTCATTTTTGTATGATGTCGTATGCTTGACGGCAGGCATATTGATGACAGCCTGCGCGTTGAGGAATTTAGAGAGCAGATTCCCTTCACCCTGCGTACCGGAACCCGCATTGGCCGCTAAATTCGCCTCTTTATCCTGAATTGGGGCAAGGGTATGATTATTCACTTTTTGATACAATAAATTTGCAGTATTAATCATTTAGCCCGCCTTTCTTTGTCTTATCTTTTCCGAAACTGAACTGTGCAAGGATTGTAGCGCCGAGCAGAATCGCACCCGGTATTCCGACAACTTTCAGCCACTTGTTTGTATTATTCTGTGCCTGGCTTGATTTAAAGAACAACTTTGTAAGCTTATTGCCGATAAGGCGTCCGCGTCTTTGAGATGATACTTTCGAGTCTACTGCGTATTCTAATGCCTGGTCATAAATATGGTGAGGCTTTAATTCATTTGTATGGTTGCCTACAAGCTTAACGATATCCTCTCTGAGAGCCTGAGCACCTTTCAGAAGATTATTTTTCTCTAATATCGCAATCGTATCTGTGTGGTATGGGGCTGCGTACATTATTCTAATCAAAGTTTTATAAGCCTCGCTGCTACAGTTAAATTTGCATTCATAAGTACTGTTAGCTGCGTTTAAGAATAGTTCTTTAGCATACGCAATATTTTCAGGGCTTTCGTTTAACCCCGGCGCGCGCTTGAAGAAGTCAAGAGCGTTCCACATGCGGCGTATTGTGTTTTCTAAATCCTCAATACGCTCTTTGAAATTAACTTCATAGTGGTGGCGCATTGAACCTTTTACGAGCTTTTCAGGGTCTTCTGAAGGTCCTGTCAGGCGTTCTGCCATTTTCACCAGGCCGCCTTCTTTAAACGTTTTAGCCTGCTCGTTGAATAAATTTTTCACTTTTTCTTCGTATTTACCGTCATC
Source organism: Heliobacteriaceae bacterium (assembly GCA_031267015.1). Lineage (GTDB taxonomy): Bacteria > Cyanobacteriota > Vampirovibrionia > Gastranaerophilales > Gastranaerophilaceae > UBA947. The sequence continues at coordinate 1,511 of JAIRZW010000170.1, forward strand.
GTTCAGGGTCTTCCTGACCTTAACGAACATCTGAGCAAGCTTTGACACTGCGTTATTATATTTTTCCTTATTACAGGCAAACATCTCAAACTTTTGCGTAAGCTTTTCAAGCATCGCAGTTTCATGGACTCCGGCCTTTTCTATATCTTCTGCGCTAAATTCAAAAATCCTCAAAACATCAGACTGCATATCAGTCCACAATTTTGCAATAACAGTATCGCCCCTGCCTGTTTTGCCTGTCTTAAATTCAATAATACCGGCTCTTTTACTTTCAAAATCATCAATCATGTCAGCGATTTTTTCTATTTTCGCCTTATTATCGCTGTCAAACATAAGCGCATTGTTTTGGGTCAAAATCTTGAACTCACTGCTGTTTTTGCCGCCGTCAACAAGGCTCTCGAGCATTTCTCTTGTATAGTCGGACACGTCCGTAAGCTTTTTAATATTTTCAAATACGTTATTTCTGAATTTGTCATGTTTTTCAAACATTTCCGCTTCTGTGAAGATATTTCCTATGAATTTTTCATCCTCTGCAATTTTAGCAAGCTCTGATTTCTTAATAATCTTGTCAGCCTCAATGGGTCTGACAATTCCGTCTTCGTCGCACAGCTGGAATTCCGCAAACCTTTTGTGCCATGAGTCTGCAAAGTTGTCAAAAATCTCAGGGGTTACGTGATATTTCCCTTCCGTAAAGCTAAGCGCCTTATTTAAATCTTGTTTCATATAGCGTATATCCATGCCATCAAGAGTAAGGATTTGGCACATCTCATCAAAAATACGTTTATTTATCGGATTGTCATGATTTTTCTTGATTAATTCTTTAACAGCATTTAATCTGGCAGGCTTTTTGCGTTCAGCAGCGAGCTGCTCAAAGTCTTCAAAATTCGCTTCAAGCTTTTTGTTTTGCCTGTTTTTCAAATAATTTTCAACAGGTTTTTCCAGACGGTTACAAATCAATGCAGACATAATCGGGGTTGCAAAACCGGCCGTAAGCATCCACAAGGTATTGTTTTGGACTGCAACTTTCTTCATTTTGGCCTGAATAGCTTCCCTGCGGTTAGGAATATCTTTCGGAACCCGCATTCTGTTGCCGATTTTGTTTATATCCTCATCAGAATACAAGTCCCACGGTATGTATTGCGGGTCTTGAAAAAATAATTTCTTTCTGCCAAAACTGTCTTCGTACTTCTGCTGAACGTCGACGCCATGGATTAATCTTGCGGGAAGGCGCACGGCAACCTGCGGCCAGACCAGCATTGAGGCAAGGAATGACCCCAGACCGATAAATTCCATTGTTCTTGATTTTAAGACAGGCCGCCGGGTAAACAGGTACGAAGCTATTCCCAATCCGCCCGCAAACATGCCTAAGTCATTTATTTTACCGAGCTCATGGTCGTTTGCAGTACCCTTAATAGCATGTTTAAGCGCTCTTGCCTTATATCCGATATCTTCGGCAAAAAGAACAGGAGCGCCCAGAATATCAGATTTTATAAGCCTGCCTTTCGGAGGCGAAGGCCTGACATAACCGGCGTCATTCCTGTTCGTTATGGAGTTTTGAATTGAATTCACGCTCATGCTGTTACGTATTTACCTCCCTTGTCTATTACCGTAGTGTCTTTGGAAGGTTTATCCGGGTTTCTGACAGCGTTAAGCACACCAAGCACTGTCGAAGCCGCTGCCAAAAATAACAGCACTTTTCCGGTGTGTTTTCCTAATTCGGAATCCGCGCCTGTATAAAGAGTTTTTGCACTGTTTTTAAAACTCTGTCCGAAAACTCTCATAGAGTTCTTAAACGCACCATTTTTGAACTTCAAGGTCATGATGTTGAAGTATTTTTCCCACGGAGTTTGGAACGCTAAAGCCACACCGACAGCAGCCCATAAGTATGATGAAATACTCTTTGCAATATTAGTTCTGGTAACGATTTCACGGATTCTCGGCTTGACTTCCTGGTCGGAATCTTTCAGATTATCCCCCATACCAAGTTTTTTTGCAACCTTATCATAGTAGGCATTTGGCGCCTGCCCCGGTTTGCCGCTGTACAGCAAATCCCAGCGGGGAAAATCAACGCTCTCAAAAACTTTGTGGTATTCAATGCTGGTAATATCAGTATCATTAATGTGGTCAGGCAGTTCATAGTTCACTTTTGCATAAGGCACCTCGGTATCAACGCCCGTAAGTGCATGCACCGGCGCCGTAACAAGCGTCTTTGAAAGCCCTTTAAACAACCCGTAAAACAGCACGCCCGCCGCAAGCTTTTTGCCCAGCATCGAAGCTGTTCTGCGGTCTGCCGGCGGAAAATGTTTGTTTGCGGCATTAAACACGCCCATAAGCGTGAGGCTTCCTGCAACATAGGGAACAATCCCCAGAGTCAGAAACTCGTAAAAGTTGGAATTTTTGCTGCCCTTAAGGCCTTTTGCGGGATAGATTGTGAATGCACTTGACACCTTGTCTATTGCAATACGCGCGCGTGTGGGAAAATTGTTCTTCAACAGCCTGTCATGTGCATATACGGACTTTTTTTCGCCCCTCTTGTCCGCAGTAAAATTCACGCTATTTATATTATTTACAGGTAATACCATTCGTACTCCACACACACATCAAACTGTTCATAAAAGGCCTGTCAAGATTATTTTTTGATACTCATAACAGGATATGTTTACATTTGTTTACACTAAACCATATAGAAAAACACAGCAGCTCCAAGCCCCGCTATGACACAATAGTAGCCAAAAACAGACAACGAGAATTTTGACAGAAACCGCATAAAATATTTTATACACAAATACCCGGTCAACCCGGAAACGACTGTTCCTGTAATTATTGCATGCCAGTTATAAGTATTCAGTTCGTGAAGGTCTAATTTTATGAACGGATAAAGCATTGACGCCCCGAGAATAATCGGAATACTCAGAAGAAACGAATATCTTGCCGCCGTAACCCTGTCCAGCCCGCTGAAAAGTCCTGCCGCAATAGTCCAGCCCGAACGCGAAAACCCCGGCAGCACTGCCAGCCCCTGCGCAAACGCCATGATAACCGACTGTTTGAGAGATACCTCCCTCTCCCCCTGGGAGAGGGGCGGGGTGAGGGTTTTATTAGAATTTCTCTCACTCCAAATCAGCACAACCCCTGTAACCGCCAGCAAAATCCCCACAATCGACGGCGAAAACACCAGCTTCTCCGCAAACCCGTCCAGCGGAAGCGCAAAAGCAACCGTGATTACAGTACCAAGGATTATATAAAGCCCGGTTTTCGCTTTTGGCTCGCTAAAATCCCCTTTAAACAGCGCTTTTAAAATCTCTGTAATATCTTTTCTAAAGAAAATAAACACTGCAATTAAAGTTCCGAAATGCAGCATAATATCAAAGAAAACTTCTTCATTTGAATGCACAATTTCGATTCCTTTGAAAACCTTGTAAAAATTCGACGTAAACACCAAGTGCGCTGAGCTCGAAATCGGCAAAAACTCGCTCAACCCTTGTACTATCCCCATCAAAATCGCTTGAATTAAGTTCATTTATAATCCTCTAACATACCACTCCAAACATTATGTTTGGGCCTCAAAATATGATGCACACGATGTCTGGGTTTCCCAAACAGTAATCCTGCTCAACTGCACGATTTTTTCTTTTAATCTCGTATAAATAAAATACGCAATCATTTCGCTGCTTGGGCTTTCGTTTTTGAATTCCGGCAGTTCGTTAATGTCGCTGTGGTCAAGGTAAGACAAAACAGCATTCAACTCTTTTTTCAAAACCTTATAATCAATCAGGATATTACTTTTATCAAGGTCATCGCCCTGTACAAACGCCTCTACCATCCAATTATGGCCGTGCTGATTCTCGCACACACCCTCATAATTCAAAAGATGGTGCGCTGCTGAAAAAAACGCCTGTGTCTTAATCTCGTACATTTCGGCCCTCCTGCCCTCTTGTAATCAAATCACAAAACTCCCGAACCGCACCTTTGCCGCCGCCGTAAGCCGAAACAAAGTTCGCTACCTGCT
>JAIRZW010000191.1 GCA_031267015.1 Heliobacteriaceae bacterium
GTTTTTATATATATACGAGAGCAAATTAAAGTTTAAAGAGAGGATGCAAACTATCGCAGCTATGCTATTATTTTCTGATACGGATACAGAAATGTACAAAGACACCGCTAAAGCAATCAGCGAAGTCGATTTGAATAAAAGATTAGTAATTAAAAAGTCGCTTGTGGATATAATGAGACAGTCATTCTTCCAAGGCGCAAGCCGATATGGCACCAACTTCATAGCGTAGTCGTTGGAAAATCGATAGAATCAAGGAAACAGGGAATTTAAGGAAATAAGGATAGGATAATAAAAAAGACCGGTTAACCGGTCTTTTCTTTGTAATTTTACGCTAAAAGCCCTCTAAGGCTTTTTGTGCATCTGCGTTGTTTTGCTCTCTTGCTCTGTCCACGCCCATGATTGTTTTTTCTTTCTTAAAAGTGCCGGTCGCGTCGGTTTTGAAGTTTGCAAAATCAACGTTGTAGTAAACCCATGCAACAATTCCTACGATTAATAAAAAAGCGATAAATTTACCCATAATTAACTTCCTTTCTTCTTATATGTTTTTGCGCAAGTGTTCGCGCAGCTGCTCTGTAAACAGCGGTATATCCGGATTCTTGACTACATCGTGGATTGAAAAGGTTTCGATTTTTTCTAATGCGCAAAACTCTTGAAGCTTGTGCATTGCAACGATTACCTCGTCAACGCTTTTTGCGTTGTAGAAGCTGTCCGGTGTGCTGTTGAACGTGTCTTTTGGTGAGTTCCACGTAAGCGAATACATGTATTTTTTGCCTTTAAGCAGTCCGCCGCGCCCGTATTCGTCTGTCGGGCCGTAGAAAACCCCGTAACGGTAGATTTGGTCGAGATAAAGCTTAAACCCGCCCGGAAACGAAAACCAGTTGACAGGCGTTTGGAAGATTATAATATCAGCCCAATTAAACTTTTCGATTTCTTCCTCAACATCGTAGCCTTTTTCGACGATTGTTGTTTTAATTTCATTTTTTTGGCCGAGTACAGACACAATCTCATCAAACATTGTCTGATTTAATCTGCCTTGCGCATACGGATAATAAAAATGACCATTAATAACCAAAATTTTCATGGAAATATTATATCATAAAATATTTCAAATAGCAATTTTAGGTTAGAGATTCTTCGGTCGCGTGCCGGCTCGACCGCCGTGCTCCCTCAGAATGACGTAATTTTAGTAGAATGATTCAAATGATTTGTCACTTTGGTTCAGCTTTTTGAGGTTTTCGTATTCCGCTAAACTGCTGTGGTCCGGCCGATGCTGCTGCGGCTTAGCCGGAGCGCTATAGGTCTGTTCTAATTCATTGAGAGAGGCCGGAGTTTTATTGATATATTTTTCCAGTCGAATATCACCGTTTTCCAGTGATTTTCTCAGCCAAACCTCGTCATTCATTCTGGACTCATCCATGACAATATACTGATTGGCCGGTTTGTAGTCTGATTTCTCGGGAATTACAAACTCGCGCTTCAGTTCATTGCTGTAACTTCCATGTGCATGTCCATGATCAGCAGGGCTTTTGCTGACATTCATCTGAACGTCTTCACCTAACCGTATGGTTTTGCCGCCCATTGCATTCCACAAGTTTGTGTACCACTGGGCTTTTTCGGCATCTTCCGGTTCCTGAAGTTTTTGAAGGTTTGCAAACTCCACGTCATAAGCCTGGCTCAATGATGCATACTCGTCTGCCCAAGCCGCATAATCCGCTAAGTATCTGTCAGTGTCAAATCCTTCTGCACCAAGGGCTTTTTGGATATCCTTATGTGCGGATTTGAGTGCGCCGCGTACAGTTGTATCGGTTTCTTTATTTTTTATATCGCCCGGATTGTCGTTAATCTCGCCGGGCTCAACACCTAACGCTGAATAGTTAGTCGCTATGCTGTAAGTATCAATAATTTTCTGGCGCAAAGTCTTAAGTTCCCGCTCGCCGTCTGAACTGAGTACATAATTGCCGTTTTCGTCAATCTTGTAATTGCTGAACAGCCGCTGGGCAGTTGTTGAAAGCCTTGACAGGTCAACCATGCCAACCTCAAGCGGAGTGTCCGGATTAAGCCGCTCAAGCCTTTTGGCAGCATACATTGCTGTGCGCAAACTATCAAGCCGGCTTCTGATTTGAGACTTGTCTGCCTGCATTGCTGCATCGCTTAAACTGAAATTATGTGCTTTCGTCTTTGAGTCAGTTTTTTCGACAGTGCCATCCTCAAAGGTTTCTTCAATGACAATATGCCGTATCGGAATGCTCAGGCTTTGTCCTGTGGAGCTCGTAAAATCCGTTCTGACTGTCTGTTTGTCCTGGGTAACAGTGACGTCCGCAGGTGAAGGTCTTTTTTCTTCAACTTGCTGGTTCTGAGGGGCTTCCACCGGCGCAGGTACTGCTTCTTCAACTTGTTGGTTTTGAGGGGCGTCCACTGGTGCAGGTGTTGTTTGTTCAACCGGAGGCGGCTGGGTAGCGGTAACAGTCACCGGCTCAGGGGCTGCCGGAGGCTTAGTATCAACACCTATTACTTCATTAAACTTTTCATAAATTTCTTTATCTGTTACAGAGGTTGCGTCCGTGTATGACAGCATCTCTGATATTGCATAAAAAACGCAGCTGCACATTGTGTTTGATACATTGTTCAGAGTTGCAGTTACTCTTTCAAGCATGTTAGCATATACTTTTTCTTGTGTGGTATTATTTGTTTCTGACCAGTATTCGCCGGTTGGTGTCGGTTTTTGCTCCTGCAGGCGCGTCAATTTGAGCGCAATACCTTCCTGGCCTTGCGCATTTGCAAACAATGTGTCGTATGATTTTTGAAGCTGGTCATAGTCAACAATACCGTAGCTGCTTAAAAATTTCATTAAGTCAGTCGCAGAAACATAATTTTGCGCATCTTCCGGGGCAACGTAGACTCTGTTTGACAAATCCACTATTGTATACTGTTCTTTGCCTTCAGCGTATTCCAGTAATTGTTCAGGGGTCAGCTTAAAATAGACCTCATTTTCAGGTACTTCGCCTGTTTGCGCAGCGTTTTTAATGATTTGTGCGCGCAGCTCGTCATAATTGATGTTGAGCTTCATTGTTAAGCTTAATAATTTTGCCTGATTACCGGAAATATCCATTGACTTTACCTCCCATGTTTAATGTCTTATTCTTATTATAATATATTTTTACAAAAAATAAAAGACATGTTTACTTTTGTAAATATTTGTT
>JAIRZW010000193.1 GCA_031267015.1 Heliobacteriaceae bacterium
AATGCGTCATCTTTAAGCTGAACACCTGCATATCCCGCTGTAACCCTGTTCCACCATTTGTCCATTGAGGCGTCCAGAGTGTAAGCTCCTGCGGTAGAAACACCGAGGGTTAGAAGCTGGTTAATCGCAAGCGTATTTCTTCTGTCTTTGTCAAGCTGGTCATTTTTAAGCGTTCTGTGAGCATAAAGCCCGCTTGTTATGATAGAGCCAACAGTGGTTACGTGGTTATAAAAGTATTTGTCGTTTTTGAACTTGTCGGCAACCCAATTAACAACGCTATTATCAGCAAGTTTTTTGGCGTAGTTTTCAGTAAGCCAGCCGGTCATTTTATTATCAATATTTCTGAATTTCGCTTTTAGCGGTTCAAAAAGTTTGGACTTAGCAGGTTTGACAGCAATGTCACTTTTTCCGGTGAAGTTCGCTGCGTCATTGCGAGGAAGTTTATCCCGCACTTGTTGCGGGACGGCAATTCCATAATTGTTGTTTTGGAAGGTTACTCTCATGATTTGGCACCTCCCTGAAATTCCTGCAAACTCATTTTACCGATTATGTCTGCGGTATTGTTTTGTGCGATTTCCGGCTGTGCAGACTTTTTCTTTTTCTCGATTCCGAAAACATATTTTAGGATTGGCGGAATCAATGCAATCGTAAGCATTGCCCGCGGAACTGAGATAAACCAGTCAGGAAGGTTTTTAACCAATGTTGTAAGAGCTCCCTGATGAGCCTTAGCTACGGGATTGCTTTTTTGCCATGCTTTTACGGCTTTGTCAAGCGGGGTTGTAATGGCATAAGAAGATGCAAACCCTAGTACGCCTGATGCAACAGAGTGGGCGGAAGCGTAAATATTGTTTTCCTTATTCTTTTTGTCTGATAAAGTTACAAGGGTAAAAGGTCTAAGGATTCCCGCGAAAAACAGGGCAGTTAAAGCGTAAGCAGAAACCTGTTTTGCATCTACAAACTCTAAGAATGAATTAAAGCGTTTTGAGTCAAAAAGCTTAACGGCAGCCCCGGGTTTTCCCGTAAAGCTGCCGCTAAAATTATTCGTTATTCCTTCTTCGCACACACCCGCGCTGTACTTTTGTTCCGAGCGCTCCTTCTCCCTGAAAAGCCCCGGGGCATTCACACGCTCATCCCCTAAAAGCTTAGGGTTCCCGCCCCCTTGCTTGAGAGAAATATTTCGCTGTATCGAAGAAATTTTCATTTACCTCTGCCAAATTCTGTCTTATACATTTATATTAAACCAAAACACAAAAATTTTTGTCAATAGTTTAAACAATCTTTACAATTTCTCTGTATTTTTTATTAAAAATAGTTGCTTTATAGAACCTGCCTGAAAAAGATTTTTAGGCGGCGCTTAACAATTAGTGTCTTTTGAACACCATTTAGCCAAGAGCAGCAAGTACCTGTTTGGAACGATAGCAAGCGAGCAGGGAGTGAGCGCGTGTTCTAAACAGGTACTTGCTGCTCTTGGCTGCTTACATGTCCAGCGCTAAGTCCAAAGCATGCGCTTTTGTGACGATTGCGCTTGTGGAAATTATGTCAACGCCTGTTGCGGCAATGTCGCTTACGGTGTCCAGGGTTACGTTTCCGCTTGCTTCAACGAGGGTGCGCTTGTCTATAATCTGGCATGCTTCGCGCATGGCTGCCGGCGGCATGTTGTCGAGCATGATTATGTCTGCCCGGCATGCCAAAGCTTCGTTCACCTGTTCGAGCGTGTCGCATTCCACCTCAATTTTGTGGGCATGGGAAATGTTTTTGCGGACTTTGCGCACTGCCTCGGTAACCGAGCCGGCAAAACGGATGTGGTTGTCCTTAATCATGGCGCAATCAGACAGATTAAATCTGTGAAGCGAGCCTCCGCCTACTTTTACGGCATATTTTTCAAACGGACGGAAATTAGGCGTGGTCTTTCTGGTGTCCGCGATTTTTGCAGGGCGGGCTAAATCAGCGTATTTTTGGGTTTCTGTTGCAATCCCGCTCATGCGCTGGATGTAGTTCAGCGCAACCCGTTCGCCTGTTAAAATGTGTTTTGCAGGCCCGGAGATGTCCGCTAATTTGTTGCCTGCTTTGATTGTGTCGCCGTCTTCAAAATGAAAGTCTACTTTAACATCCGGCGAAAGTGCGTTAAAAACCGCTGTGAAAACCTTACAACCGCAAAGGATACCTCCTTCGCGCGCATTAAGCTGCGCATTTATTTCACCGTTTGCAAGGCTTTCTGTCGTAATATCGCCGAACCCGATGTCTTCTTCCAGTGCATGTTTAACGTGGTCTTTTATATAGAAGTCAGTTAACATGTTTTACCCCTCACCCGCATTTCTAGCGCTCGCTATGCTTGCGCAGAACTGCTCCCTCTCCCACGTTGGGGCGAGGGAGGTATGACTATGAATACATTCTTCGTTGGTTTGCGGGTAATCTGTGCGGCAGTGTGCGCCGCGCGATTCCTTGCGAAGAAGCGCTGAGTCAATTATAAGCCCGGCAGTTTCAAGCATGTTTTTGTATTCGTACTCCCCGCGGTTCAGGCATTTTGCACTGCGCGGGAAGCCGCGGCGAAGCCGCTCTAATTCTTCTTTTGCCGTTAAAAGCGATTTTTCGCTGCGCAGGATTCCCACATGCTCCCACATGAGTTCGCGCAGTTCGTCTTTGTTGACCTCAATTTCTACAAGGAAAACGCTTTCATCAGAATACTTGTCTATGGCGGATTTTATTTCCTCGTCGATTTGTTTTGGGGCTTTTAGTTCGTCTGATTTGAGGTATTGTGCGACAGAGTACGCGCACACAACGCATTCCAAAAGCGAGTTGCTTGCAAGCCTGTTGCCGCCGTGAAGCCCGGTAGAAGCGGCCTCGCCGATTGCAAAAAGCCCTTTAACCGCGGTCTCGCCGTGAAGATTTGTTTTTATCCCGCCCATAAAATAGTGTGCTGCCGGCGCTACCGGGATAAAATCTTTTGAAATATCAATTCCGTGCTGTGCGCATTTTTCGGAAATGTTCGGGAAGCGTTTTGCAAGCAGGGTTTTGTTAATGCACGCAGCGTTAAGGTAGACGTTTCTTTCGTTGAAGTTTGCCCGTGTCACAACATCGCGCGGCGCAAGCTCTTTTAGCGGGTGGTATTTGTGCATAAATTCTTTCCCGTCAGCGTCAACGAGTTTGGCGCCTTCGCCGCGGACTGCTTCGCTTATTAGGAATCTGCATTCGCCGCTGTCGATTGCCAGTGCTGTCGGGTGGAACTGAACAAATTCCATATCCTGCAATACCGCGCCCGCATTGTAAGCCAGAGCAAGTCCGTCACCGGTTGCGCCTGACGGGTTTGTTGTGTATTTGTAAAGCTGTCCGACCCCGCCTGTTGCAAGGATTATGCAGGAAGAATAAATCGTTTCGTATTCTTCCGTAACTTCATTAAACACGATTACGCCTTTGCAGGTGTCATTGCTTACAAGAAGTTCCACGGCAATGGTTTTTTCATAAACATCTATATTAGAATTTTTCTTAATCTGTTCGCACAACGCCTGCTCAATCGCGCGTCCGGTTGCGTCGCCGCCGGCATGCAAAACACGGTTTACGCTGTGTGCGGCTTCAAGCGTGTATGTAAATTGGCCGTTTTCGTCGCGGTCAAATTCCACGCCGAACTTCAAAAGGTCTTTTACCACCGCGTCAGAATTTTCCGAGATAAATTTGACGGTATTAAACTCGCTCAAGCCGGCCCCGGCCTTAATCGTGTCCGAAATGTGCGCTTGGGTGGAGTCTTTTTTGTTTTCTTTCATAACCCCGACCATGCCGCCTTGGGCATAGCGCGAGTTGCTTTCGCCGAGTTTGGATTTTGTAATGAGCAGCAGGCCGTCAGCAAGGTTTACTTGCTGTTCTGTTTTGAGCGCCGCGTAAAGCCCCGCGATTCCGCTGCCTATTATTACTGTTGAGTATCTTGCATATTTCATTTTTTTATTCTAAAACAAACCCGATTCTCTTTCAAGCCTCCAACCAAATATAAATTAAAAGTCTTAAGCTTATAATATTATCTTGCGCGGCGTGGACAAAGGGGTTAAAAACATGGCCAAAAACTTTTATAAAGAAGTAGAGGAGAAAATTTATGCTCAAAGTATTACTTGTAGAAGACCAAAAGCTTATGCGCGTCGGACTTAAATCACTTCTGGAAAACGATATAGAAATAATCTCGGAAGCCCAGAGCGGCAAAGAGGCTTTGGATAACTTTCGCATGAGCCGTCCGGATGTTGTTTTAATGGACATCGGCCTGCCTGATATTTCGGGAATCGAAGTAACCAAGCGGATTCTTGAGGCGGATAAAAATGCAAAGGTTATAATCCTGACCTCACACCTGAGCGAGCAGGATGTTATGAATGCGCTTCATGCGGGTGCGTGCGCTTATGTTATGAAAGACACGAGCACGGACGCGCTGCGGATGATTATAAAAACAATAAAAGACGGCGCCATGTGGCTTGACCCGCAGGTGGTGCCGATTCTGCGCGAGAAGAATTGCGGGGTAATCCCTGCGCGCCAGATGTCGCGCGCAATGTTCAAAGAGCAGCACGCAAACCTTACCGCGCGTGAATACGAGGTTCTGAAGCTTGTTGTTGACGGCAAGTCCAACAACGAAATCGCACAGGAATTAACCATTTCCGAGCACACTGCAAAAGCTCACGTGTGCAACATAATCCAAAAGCTTGTGGTCGACGACCGCACCCAGGCTGCTGTCAAAGCGCTTAAAGAAGGACTGGTTTGACATAACGTCATGCCGGATTTATTCCGGCATCTCCGGCGGGAGATCCCACAACAAGTGCGGGATGACGATTATTTTATTAACCGGGATGTCAAAGCTTTCAACAGGCAGGCTGTCAATAAAAAGCTCCTGCGGGATTAGGACTGTCGAAAAAATTCCGGGATTTGCGGCAAGAAACCTGTCATAGAATCCGCCGCCGTAACCCAGCCGAAAATTGTTTTTATCAGCCATTAGTGCCGGAACTACTATCAAGTCGAGAATTTTAGTGTCCACGGCCGCTGTGCAGGGTTCCATGACATTAAATGAGGAGCATTCCAGCTTATCGTCCGTACAGTACGGGCACGCATGCAGCAAATCCCCGTTCACCCGCGGAAGATAAAAGTTCTTATCGTCCGACAGCAGCCCCAAAACATTAATCTCATCTTCTTTGGGGTAGTAAATCATCACGTTTTTTGCACTTTTATAAAATTCATGCGTGCGAAGTTTCTCTGTCAATTCTGCACTGAGTGCAGGCATGTCAAGAGTTTTTCGTATAGCCTTTGCTCTTGTTCTCAAGTCTGTTTTATTATCCATGCTTTTAATATATAATAAACGTAATGAATAATCTAATAAATCCTAACTGGGAAAAGCATGGCTATATTCAGGTTTACACAGGCGACGGCAAGGGCAAAACAACTGCGTCGCTGGGGCTTGCCATGCGCGCGCTCGGACGCGACTGGAAGGTTCTGGTAATCATGTTCACCAAAGGCGGAAACGACTACGGTGAACTCACTTCATTCCGCAACCTTTCGCCCAAAATTGCGAAGAATTTAACCATTGTTCAGGCCGGCTTGGACAGGATTGTTTATGCAAGCAACAAAAATAACGATGACGCCAAAGCAATTCAGGAAGGCTGGGATTTGGCGAAAAAAGCTATTCAAAACGACGAATATAACCTGATAATCCTCGATGAAGCAAATATTGCCATTGACCTTGGGCTTATTGATGTTGATGAAATGGCAGAAGCGCTTAAAAATAAGCCGAAGGAAATGGAAATCGTTCTTACTGGCAGAAATGCGCACCCGAAAATTGTCGAAATAGCGCATCTGGTTTCAAAAATCGAGCCTGTAAAGCACTATTGGGACACGGGCGTGGTTGCACGTAAGGGGATTGAGTATTAATTTTTGGTACTTTTTTCTTTTTGTTGCGATGCAAAAAGAAAAAAGATACCACAAAAAAGAAAAACCGCGACCAAATTAAACGAGTTATCAGGGCGTTGCACCCCTGAAACCCCGCTTTGAAAACCGTCAAAAGCGGGGGCGGGATATGCCTTATGAACACGATAGAAAATAGTTATTTTTCTATTTTCGTGTGTGAATAAGGTTTATCCCAACCAAGGCGGCTTCAATATGTTACATTTCCCTTGCGCATCAGGTCGGATAGCTTAACCTCGGTCTGCACAGGTTTTGGTTCCCTTTTTTCAACAGGTATTGATACTGTCTTAAACTGCGAAAGCCCTACTTTGGCGCCGCTTTCCTCTAACATAAATATGTCTTTTATAAATGATATAATCTCGTTCATTTTGTTCTCCTTACTCTTTAATTAAAACGGCATACCCCCCAAATTTCATTATACTTTGTGTTATATTATCAATATATGCAGCAAACAAATGAAAATTTGAATTCAGCCTTGCAGCTTTATGAGAATCATTATTCGCATGAAGATTTGATTTCCATGCTTAAAAGCGGCAGCGATGTGCAAAAGCAGATTTCAGCCCTGAGGCTTGAAAAGATTACGAGCACTGACGACGCCCATGCATTTGTTTCAAATCTCGTTGGCCAGGACGGAAAAATTCGTGAAGCTGTGTCGTTCAGGCTTAAAGACCTCATGTGTCCGCATTTTTTGCCGTTTGCCGATACCTTTTTGCAAGCCATAATCGATATTAACGGTAATGTCTGCCGAAATGTCATTTGCGCAATAAGCATGCTCAAAAATGAACCCCGATTCACCGAATACTTTTGTCCGCGGGTGATCTGCATGACATTGCATGTCATTTCTATACTGAAATCCCCCTTTAATCCCTCCTTAAACAAGGGAGGTAAATATCAGGCTAACAAGGAAATTTTTAAGCTATACTGGTGTCTTGAAACAATTTACGAGTTTTTTGAATATATTGACCCGCTTGAGATTTTAAAAATCGTGTCAGAAACCAAAAATATTAAAGAATACACTATCAGAGAAAAAACCGCCCGGATTTTAACAAAAGAAACCCGCGGGCACGAACTGTTGAAAATCAGGCAGGAGTTAAAAAACGACACAAATTATTACGTCAGCAGGATTTGATATGTAAAGAA
>JAIRZW010000018.1 GCA_031267015.1 Heliobacteriaceae bacterium
GGATATCGCACACGCACACAAACACTTGAAATTTGTAAAAAACATGTTATAATAAAAATATAAGGGACAAGCCCCTAAGAGGGTGAACTCTCAGAGGCTTGCTTTGTTCCCTTTTACAATAGCGTCGAAACTATTTGTATTAAGAGTCCTAGGATTTCCAGGGCTCTTTTTACGGTTTCTCTGTCCATTGGCGCCTCCTTTCCGAGCTTTAGTCTTTGTTACTTCTGTTCTCTCGGGAGGTAATAGGAACTTACCCTTATATTAATTATAGCATAAGCGAGATATTATTAATATCATATTTACATTCCTTAAACAATTCACATTTCAGTAAATTAAGCTTATAATAATAGAATATGAAAGAAATAATTAAGAGATTCTTCGGCACGTTGTGCTTCAGAATGGCGATACTTATAATATTAATTTTAATCGTCTTATATGGGCTTTATTACCGGGGAATCCCGGCAGTAGTGAACCTGCCCGGGCGCGCTGCGCAAATCGAAGAACTGGCGCTTAAACAAACCGGCTTCAAAATTTCGCTCAAAAACCCGCAGCTCACAATGGGCCTCATGCCTGCCGCAAAGATTAAGGCAGACGAGTTCGCAATCCTCAACGATGATGATACAAAAGCCCTGAGTGCAGCAAAGCCTGAACTCAAAATATCACTGCTGCCGCTGCTTTTCAAAAAAATAAACATTAAATATTTATATGCGGACGACATTGAGGCAAATTTTACGTTCAAGGATTCAAAGCTTAAACTTGGGCAGTATGAGTTTAACAGTGAAGACAAACCCCCTGCCGCCCCAAAGCGTACACGGATAAAACATGGCCTTATCACACTGAACGACATCCGGATTGAAGCCAACAGCCTGAATGCTGAAAGCACAGACAACATTGAATTTAAAGAATTAAAAATTTGCCCCCTCACCCCAACCCTCTCCCGTGGGGAGAGGGAGCAATCTTCTCGTCAAACTCTCAACCTTACTGCATCCGGCAAGGTTACGAGGCTGAACACAAAAACCCCGCATTATGATTTAAAGGTTACGCTAAACCCTTCAAGAATCGAGAACATTCTGCCGCTTGTGCCTGCTGATTCGGAAAAGTATATGCAAAACGTCAACATGCGCAAACTAAAGCAGACCGGACTCTGGGGCGATATTAGTGCTAATCTTGAAATCAAAGGTAAAGGCGCAAAGCATCCGCATGTTTACGGCAATGTTTTAGCCCAAAACTTATATCTTATACAGCCGTTCCCGGGCAGCACCCCGAAAGCAACGGTTAAAATGACGTTTTTAGGCGACCATTTTGATTTTGACTCAAAAGTGCCGGTTAGCATTTCGCAATCCGTAAACGTCAAGGGTTCGGCAGAACTGAACGACACAACCAAAACTGACCTGCATATTAACAGTACGGACAGTGTTGATTTAAAAAGCGCTCTTACTGTCCTCAACCCGCTGCATGATATTCTTAAATTCAACCTCGGACCTTTACCGCTTATGGAATTGAGCGGGAAAGGCAGCATAGACCTGCGCGTCGGCGGCACCAAACAAAACCCGCATGCCTGGGGAACTTTCGCGTTTAAAGACGCTACCGCATCGTTTATTGACATAAAAAACATGACGCTCAAAAACGCCGACGGAACCCTTATTTTCAACGACCGGAACACTACTTTTCTGGCCAAAAACGCAACCCTTAACAGCAAACCCATAAGCATCAGCGGAACCTGTACGCTTCTCGGCGTGCTTGATTTTGACATAAAAGCTTACGGCCAGGACTTGAAAGACCTGTTAAAAGTCATACAGACCTCCGCACTGCTAAAAGAGCTTGACACCGCCATTGAACCTCTTAAAGCCGCTTACGGCCCTGCAAATGTAACTGCCAAGCTCACAGGCCGCGTTAAGAGCGGTGAAATTGCCGTCTACAACAAAAACCTTTTTGCCAAAGGAACCGTAGAGCTTTTGTCAGACACGGTTGTGCTCAAAGATTCGCCGGTTATAGTCAAAAAAATTAACGGCAAAGTCAATTTCAACAACTACGACGGAAATTACAAACTAACCGCAAGCGCCGCAAACATACCGGTTACTGCTGAAGGAAACTGGAAAAACCAATCAATGACCGGCGAATTAAACGTCCGCGGCTTTGATTTAAGCGCTCTGGGGGATTCCATGCCGGACATAAGAGACCCCAAAGGTAAAATAAATATCAATGCAAAAATAAAGAATAACGTGGTTAATGCCACGAGCGCGCTTGAGAACATAAGCTTTTTCTATGTTCCGCAGCACGTCCGGGTCGGCTTGGTCAGCGGTAATGTTTTCGTTCGCAATAATACAATGGTAATAAACAAACTAAATGCGCATTTCGGCCAAATGCCCGTGCTTCTGGACGGCAAAATTTTCAATATCCTCGAAAAAAACCCGCGGCTTGATTTGTACGTGAACGCAAAACCCGGTCAGGAATTTTTAGACCAGTTTGTGAACAATAAAACGCTTTACCCTGTAAAAATTAAGGGCGATGTAAACTTAACATCCAAAATTTCAGGCACACAAAACAACGTAAACTCAAAAACCGAACTCAAAGTTGACGAGGACTCCCAGATATATTACATGGGCGCCACAATCGGCGACCC
This sequence comes from Heliobacteriaceae bacterium, assembly GCA_031267015.1. Lineage (GTDB taxonomy): Bacteria > Cyanobacteriota > Vampirovibrionia > Gastranaerophilales > Gastranaerophilaceae > UBA947. The sequence continues at coordinate 2,624 of JAIRZW010000018.1, forward strand.
GCAATATCCGGTGAGAATCACGCTTGACAGTAATTACACACCGGGCAGAGTGCGGATTAATGCTCTGCAATACGACAAAATCATTTCATCCCAAAACCAAAAACCGTACTCAATCGGGCAGCTTCACGCCTCCGGAGCGATTGACCTGCTCAGCAAAAATAACGCAGGGTTCAGAAACCTGAAAATAGTAACCCAGGCGCCGACTGACGCGAAAATTTTCAACATAATCTTTAGAAAACCGCTCATGAAACAGGGTGTTTTCTCTTCCGATTTGGTTCTGAACGGCACAGCGCTTGACCCGAAAGTCCGCGGAACCCTTGATATTACCAGCATTGATATGCCGTTTTTTGAATCCACGATAAAAGACATTAACCTTGATTTCAAACAGGATTACATCCACGCAACCTCAAAAGGCACGGTGTTTTCAAACGACATAAAATTTTATACGATAATGAAAAACAAGCTTACGCCGCCGTACGTTGTCGAAAGCGTGAAACTTGAACTTGCAGACCTTGATATAAACCACATAACAGCATCTCTGCGCGATTATGAGGCCGAGAACCTTAAAAAGCACAGCAACCCCCCCCTTGTCAAAGGGGGGATGCCGCAGGCAGGGGGGATTTCTTCCGCACAAAGCTTCGATTTATCGCAATTAATAATCAATCGTGCCGAAATCACCGCGGGCAAGGTTAAAGTCCGGAACATCAACGCGTCGGATTGCTCTGCTCTGTTGAACCTTAATGAAAAAATGGTTCTGGATATAAGTAAATTTAAGTTTAATATAGCGGACGGCGTTGTAAACGGGGATTTCAAA
>JAIRZW010000044.1 GCA_031267015.1 Heliobacteriaceae bacterium
TTCAACTTCTGGTCGTATTCCATGAGTAATTTAATTAACTCATCCAAATCGCCGTCAACAACAGTCCAAACGTTCAAATTCTCCCCAATCCTGTGGTCAGTGAGCCGGCCTTGCGGGAAATTGTACGTGCGAATCCGCTCGCTTCTGTCGCCCGTGCCGACTTGAGAGCGGCGTAAATCAGTTACTTCCTGCATTTGCTTCTGAACTTCCATATCATAAAGCCGCGTCTTGATAATTTGCAGCGCACGCTCTTTGTTTTGTAATTGCGAACGTTCTTCCGTACAAAAAACCATTAAACCGGTGGGCTTGTGCACAACTCGCACGGCAGTTTCAACCTTGTTAACATTCTGGCCGCCGGCGCCGCCCGAGCGCGCAGTGGAAATTTCCAAATCATTCGGATTTAATTCAACCTCAACATCGTCGACTTCCGGCATAACCGCAACTGTCGCAGTCGAGGTGTGAACGCGGCCCTGCGATTCCGTTGCAGGCACGCGCTGAACCCGGTGAACCCCGGATTCGTATTTAAGCTTTGAATAAATACTGTCGCCCTTAATCGAAATAATAATCTCAGAAACCCCTCCGGCTTCACACTCGGTTTTGCCCAGAACCTGCGTCTGCCAGCCCTGCTTGTCTGCGTATCGCAAATACATGCGTGCAAGGTCGCCCGCAAAAATATTCGCCTCGTCACCGCCCGCAGAACCGCGAATCTCAAGCATAATATCCTTGTCGTCCATAGGGTCGCGCGGCAATAAAAGCACCTTCATGCGCTCCTCATATTCCGGAATTTTCACCTCATTTTCTTCCATTTCAGCCCTTAAAAAAGCCTTCATTTCCGGGTCGGATTCGGCGTGGATAAGCTCTTTTGCCTCCTCAACCGCGTCGGTCGCTTTTTTCCAGTCATAATAAAGCTCGACTGTTTCTTCCATGGCCTTACGTTGTTTGGAAAGGTCGCGGAATTTATTATAATCCTGAATCACCACCGGGTCGGAAAGCGTTTCGCCAAGCTCTTTATACTTTGCCTCAATCTGCAAAATTTTGTCTAACATGTCCTTCATATTAAAAATTATAGCACAAATATAAACCCCCGTGTCATTGCGAGCGACCACCAGCGGTCGAGCTGGTGATCGCTCGCAATAACAGGTGAAGCTATGACAATTTTTATGCTATAATAAATATTATGCTAAAATATTTCATGGGCTCATACATAGTAACAATCGCCGGTATAATCGCCGCGTATCTTTGGGGTGAACACGTACATCCCGGAGGCGGGCTTGCGTGCGTGTTTATCGCGCTTGTGCTTAGTGTTCTGGAAGTCAGCCTGTCGTTTGACAACGCAGTCGTAAATGCCATGAAGCTCGAAAACATGCCGCCGGTCTGGCGCAAACGGTTTTTAACATGGGGGATAGCGATTGCGGTATTTGGCATGCGGCTTTTGTTTCCGCTGCTGGTCGTTGCGGTTTTTGCAAAAATCAGCATGCTTGAAGCCGCCAAAGTCGCCCTGTTTAACGTTGACAAATACGCGCATTACCTTCACCAAACCCACGCCCCAATCGTAACCTTTGGCGGAATGTTCCTGTTAATGCTGTTTTTGGGATACTTTTTCAACCACGAAAAAGATATCCATTGGATTCGCCCTGTTGAAAAATACCTGGCCCGCCTCGACCAATTTAAAGGCATAGAAACTGTAATTTCGCTTTGCGTGCTGGTTTTTATGGACAGCAGCGTTTTAGTACCGGGAATTTGCGGCATAATCACTTATCTTTTGATTGACGGGATTTCCCACTACCTTGAAAAAATCGGTGACGCCGTAAAACAAGGCGGACTCGTGGCGTTTATTTATCTTGAATTAATCGACGCGTCGTTCTCGCTCGACGGGGTTTTGGGCGCGTTTGCGCTCAGCAAAGACATTGTTATAATCACAATCGGGCTTGCAATCGGCGCAATGTTCGTGCGTTCGCTTACAATTATGCTAGTCGAAAAGAAAACCCTTGCCAAATTCCGCTACCTCGAACATGGCGCGCACTGGGCAATCGGCGCGCTGGCAATTATAATGCTGATTTCAACTGTTCGCGAGGTTCCGGAAGTCATTACCGGCCTAATCGGGCTTGCATTCATAATCGCGGCGCTTATTTCGTCTGTCGGGTATAACAAAAAAATGGAAAGGCTTTTGGCATGAGCATGATAAGTTTCATAGTAACCTCCTATAACTATGAAAAGTTTATCCTGAAAACCCTTGAAAGCATTAAGGCACAGACGTATGATGACTTTGAAATAATAGTTGTTGACGACAAGTCGTCTGACAATTCCGTTGAAGTCGTTGAAAGTTTTATAGCCAAAAACCAACACCTGCGCGTGACTTTAATCGAGCACAGCGAAAACCGCGGGCAGCTGGCGGCTTTTCAGACGGGCCTGCATCAGGCAAAAGGCCAATTTGTAAGTTTCATCGACTCTGATGATGTGATTTCGCGCGATTACGCCCGAACCCATTTAAAAGTTCACATGGCCGCCAGCGTTGCGTTCACGTCATGCCAGATTTTTGAGATTGACGAAAACGATAATATTCACACAATGCACTCGGTTGCCTCTCCGCAAAAAGAGGATTCACATGAGATTAAGGAGCTGGATGAGCTTTTGAATGTTGACGTTGGGAATGTGGAGTTCAAAATCCTGAAACGCTTACGTTTCGGCGGCTGGCATTGGTCGCCCGGAAGCTCTGCCATGTTCCGCAAAGCCGCGATTGAGATTCTGCTTGATTATGACACGCCGCAGGACTGGCGGATTTGCCCGGATAAGTTCTTGTTTAACCTTGCGCATTTAATCGGCGGTTCTGCAATAATTTATGCGCCGCTTGCGGGTTACCGCCGCCACGGAAGCAACGCGGGGAATTGCACGTATGTATGCGGAGACAAGCGCTTTCACAGCGACTTCACCACAAAGCTGAACATAAAAAACAACCTGAAAATCCGGCCGCAGACTTTGAAATTCATCTGGCGCAAACGCACAGCCTTCACCGCGCGCTTTGGAACACGCGGCACAATTAGACTATTTTTAAAAGTGCTTGTTTAAAATTTAAACGGATAATCATCAGGGATTTTCCAGCCGTTTAACTGGATTAATGCTGCGCAATATCCCGCTTCATTGAGACTGTTTTTATTACAGCCATAAACTGTATCATTTCTGAGCATTGCTTCTGTTCCGTCCCAGCCCCATTTGTAAGGCTCAAATCCTTTGCCTTTATGATAAATATTACTAGAATTTGGGTAAAAATGAAACACAAACATTGCCTTGCCGTATTCGGCTTCGCCTTTATAATTATTCGAAGACTTCAGAATATCAGCATCCTTGGCATTTGGGAAAAAATAAACATGAGTAGAGCCAATTAATCCTGCACTTCCATCAGAAAAATATATTATAAAGTCATCAACTGCTTCATGGACAAGGCTTCCGTCGCTATTGGGCGGTTTTGTCAAATCATCAAAATTTAGAATGACTGCTTCTGTTTTTGTACTAATAATGTATTTTGCCAAATACTTATCATACCATTCCGACAATTCGTCCTTATCTGTCGGTATCTGCTCCCATTCTTCCTTATCCCCGTTTTCAACTTCAGATAACTTCACTGCCTGATTCATAACCGAATAGAATTTTGCAAGCCTTGTTTCAACAACTCTTTTCCTGTAATTTTGAACCAGCGACGGCATGGTCAATGCCGCAGCCACTCCGATAATCCCAAGTGTAATTAATACTTCTGCAAGTGTAAAACCCTCCGTCATTCTGAGGGAGCGAATGCGACCGAAGAATCTCTTTGAAATTTCATAGGGATTCTTCGCCGCTGAATGGTTATCCGGCTCAGAATGACGTGTTAGTGTTAATGACTTTCTCATACATTTCTCCTATCTGTTACGATATGTAACTACAAGTGATTGTATAAGAAAACTTGGACTTTGTCAAGTTTACTATATAAAATTTCGGAATAGTCCCCTCATGCATGGTTAAGAATTTAAAAACAGGAAGTTGCCTGTGTTCCGCACATTTTTTGAGTTTGAGGAGACAGTTCAAGACTTTGTAACATTTTTACAACTTACTAAAATGTTGTCAATTAATCTTGAAAATGGGTTTATACGAAATATACCCGATGGAATATCATCTAAATGAGTTAATCTATCAATATTATTCTCAAATCTCAAATTAAATTCTTTTGCTATTTTGCCAAATTCTTGATAACGCCAATCTTGCAACTGATTAAGTCTTTCTATATCAGTCATTCCCCTAGTCTTAGAAAGCTGTTTTATTTTTGAGATTTCTTTACTTAGTAATTTAAAAGCCTTATTGTGAAATAATTGATGTTGCTCATTTGTCAAAGTTCCTGTTCTTTCTAAAAAGGAATAACCTCCATTTCTTGTACAAGCTAACATTTTTTTAATATTAAAACCCGCCATTTGCACAATATCATTAGATGATAAAGGCATATTAAAAGGGTGATTATGAATATATGTTGAATCTACCATCTTTTCCACAATTTCCGGCTTAAAAATCATTTCCGGGTCAAGCCTAATGCTATTTTTGTCTCCTATAAACTTTAAGTCTGTTGCTAATACTCCATTTTTATC
>JAIRZW010000060.1 GCA_031267015.1 Heliobacteriaceae bacterium
CGTTTCCAAAAAGGCAATTTTTGGGGACTTCAATACTTTATATATACATAAGAGATAACGAGAGAGATTAAAACATTATGTTACCAGCAACAGGCAATTCACAAAATGAAACAAGCGGCAGCGGCCAATTCGGGTCTTTACTCAGAAAAAGAAGACCTAACCAAGAGGCTGAAAGCGAATTTAATATCGAAGATTACAACTTTTTGGCTCAAGCAGACCGCAGAATGAGATTCAACACAGCCAGAGACCCAATCCACTACGTTTTCGATGTAATCGAAAACCGGCCAATCAAAACACTGGCTAAAGAATTCGTAAAAGACTCATTCTTTGAAATAGCAAACTTTGTAACAAACGTCGTCAGATAGAAAAAGTGAAAAAGGAAACGTCAGAAAATCATTAGGATAAAAGGAAAACAGGAAACAAGGAATCGTTAGAAAATCAATAAGGAATTAAAGGAATAAAAAGTAATAGGCGCAATAAGCGCCTTTTTTCTTGCCTGAGTGTCTGATTTTAAAAGCATTAATTTGGCTTATAGTTGAATCGAAAGCGAGGTTCAACATGAAAGCAAAATTTTGGAAAATAGCGGCGATGGTTTTAATCTTGAGTGCCGGGTATTATTTTCTAAGCAGTGAAGCGTTTTCTGACCAAAGTTCCGATTTTAAGGTCGCGGTTGTGGATATTCAAAAAATTGTGTCAGGTTCAAGCGCTGTTAAGGAATTGAGAGTGCAGCAGGAAAGCAAAGTTAACGAAATGCAGGCGGTAATTGACCGGGCAAGAGAAGAAATCGCACGGGAACAAGACCCTGAAAAGATTAAAATGCTTGAGGAAAACTACTTAGAGCAGATTAACCGTCAGAAAGCCGCGCTTGACGAGGAGTATAACAGAAGACTGGAGTTGATTAACGATGAGATTAAGACAGCGGTTAGCGCAAAAGCAAGCGCAATGGGTTATAACCTCGTTGTGCCGAAGAATATGAGTTTATACGGCGGTGACGACATTACAGAACAGGTCGCGGCCTCAGTGCGCTAAATAATCGTCAAAGGTTTTTACATTAACCGTATAGCCGCAGCCCTCGTGCATTTTCCCCGGATACGAAAGCCATTTGGCCGGGTATTTGCGGCAAACACGCGGACGCTTTTTGTAAACCGGACAAAGCCCCTCAGGCGTTATGAGTTTGCACGCAAAAATCATGTTGCCTTCCGCGTCCGCCCCCTTTATATAAAACCTTCGATATGCCGGAAATAAAAACTGCATGATTTTAAATTCTTTTTCTGTATAAGTGTCGTAACTGTACATATAATTACAGCATTTTCCGCATTTCAGACAGCGCCCCGTAATTTTGTACTTAAGCCGCTCCGGCACAAAATACGACAGAAATTCATTAATTAATACAGACAAGAAATCCTTCATTACAACATTATATCACACAGTCCGCATGTCATTGCGAGGAGCGCAGCGACGCGGCAATCCAGCCTGTTGAATAATTAGTTGGATTGCTTCGCTAACGCTCGCAATGACGTAATCTACTTAATCGCTTTGCTTACGAATACCGCCAAATCATCAAACATGCTGCCTAATGAGTCGCCGACGTTTGTTGCAATGGTCTTTTGAATCTCGTCAACCTGCGCGGCAACCGTTGGAAGCGCTGAGGTCTGAGCAGTAAAACCTTCTAAAAGATTTTCGTCGATTGTCAGCCGGTGATTTGACATAAAATCACGAATTCGCTGTTTTGTTTCACGTTTGCGAAGCATACGCTGGTTAATCTTGAGATAGTCTGTGCCGCCTGATTCAAATTCAGCACAAGGAAGTCCGTCAAAGTTGATTACATCGCGGACAATGCTGTTACATGCAGCTGTGGTGTCAGAGACACCGGCAATTTTCTTTTTAAGTTCCACTGGAAAAATCTCCCGTAAATGTATGTTTGTACCATTATGTAAATTCATATACGGCACTTGTCTTTGTAAACTTTAGAATTTAAAGAACAATATTACAAATTCGTTACATCTACATCTTAACCCATATTATCCGGTGCGGCAATTTTATTTTTGGCGATTTGTTTTAGTTTGGAAACATGGAAAGAACGACTGTTTCGGATTTTTTAATTCAGGAGCTTTATAAAATCGGTATTAAGGATTTTTTCGGAGTGCCGGGGGATTTTGCGTTTAATATTATAGAATCGGTGGAAAATTTCCCCGGCGCAAACTGGGTCGGGTGCACAAACGAGCTTAATGCGGGTTATGCAGCGGACGGCTATGCGCGAGCAAAGGGTTACGGGGCACTGGTTACAACGTATAACGTCGGCGAATTGTCGGCCATGAACGCCATTGCCGGAAGCTATGCCGAAAATGTTCCGGTAATCTGCGTCGCAGGCTTGCCGCCCGAAAAACATATCAGGAAAAAAACGCTTTTACATCATAATTTTTTAAAGCCGAATTATTATGCAGCTTCGGACGCATTTGCGCAGGTTGTGCAGGCGGGCGCGATTCTGAACGCAGGCAATGCAAAATATGAAATCGAACGGATTCTCGGCGAATTTATAAGAGAGAAAAAGCCTGTGTATATTGGGATTCCGACGGACGTTTGCAAGGCTTTTATTAAAAACGACCCTGATATAAAAATGCCCGAGAGCGATTACAAAAAACTCGAAAAGGCCGCGGCACACATTTTGAAGCTTATTGAAAACGCCTGCGACCCGGTGATTCTCGGGGACGTTTTGGTTGACAGGTTCTGTGCTGCGTGCGAATTTCAGAGATTTGTGAAGAACAGCGGAATCCCCGCAACAACTTTGTTAATGGGCAAAGGCCTGATTAATGAAAGCGAGCCGAATTTTCTGGGAACCTTCACCGGTAAAGACACCGAGGTCTGCGACGCACTCAACAGGTCGGACTGCGTGATCTGCATTGGCGCGGTTTTGAGCGATTTTAACACGGCAAGATTCAGTCTGAATTTTAATCCGCAGGAGTTTGTTGATATTAACGGAACCTACACGGTTGCGGCGGGTCAGGTTTATGAAAATGTTTTGATGAACGATATTTTGTACAAGATTGCGAACCAAATCAAGCCCCGCTTAACGCAAATTACGCGGCCAAAGCCGGTTTTAGCGGAGATTACGGAAGAAAAGCCGCTTGATTTTGAGTACCTGATTCTGCGGTTTGAAAGATTCATGCAGGCCGGCGATTATCTGGTTACGGAAACCGGACTGGCAAATTTTATTCCTGCCAGCCTGAATTTTCCTGATAATTGCAGGCTTTTTTCGCAGCTTCTGTGGGCTTCAATCGGCTGGGCAGCGCCGGCGTGCTTTGGGGCGGCAATCGCAAATCCCACAAAACGGATTATTCTGCTGACCGGAGAAGGCTCTCATCAGGTAAGCGTTCAGACGCTCAGTGACATGGTTTACAGGGATGTGAGACCGGTTATTTTTGTATTGAAAAACGGCGGCTATGCAATTGAACGCCTGCTGTCGCACGATTTCGACAACAAATTTAACGACATAAACTGCTGGGAATATACGAAACTTTTTGATGTTTTCGGCGGGGATGTTTACACGGCTAAAGCCAGGACAAATGTTGAATTCGACCGGGTTTTAAACCGAATAGGGGCCGAAAAACGACTTTGCTATGTAGAGCTTCACATGGACAAGGCCGACATTCCGCCGTTTTTTAAAAAAATGTTTACTTGATTGTTTGTTTGTATTAAGATTTTTTCAGCAGGAGAATGAACATGAACGAGCTTTTGAAAAAATCGGCAACAGAACAGAGTAAAGCGTTAAGAAGCAAAGAGATTTCGGCTGTGGAATTGACCACGGCAGCGTTTGAGCGGATTAATGAACTTGATGAGAAATTAGGAACGTTTAACTCGCTCACAAAAGAAACCGCGCTCGAAACCGCACGCAAAGTCGATGAAAAAATTGCGCGTAATGAAGAATTGCCACTGCTTGCGGGGGTTCCGCTCGCGCTCAAAGACAACATGAACCTTGCCGGCTCACGCACTACCGCGTCCAGCAAGATTCTTGAAAATTTTGTATCGCCTTACAACGCAACGATTACGGAAAAATTGCTCAACAACCTTGTGCCGATTGTCGGAAAAGCAAACCTCGACGAGTTTGCAATGGGAAGCTCCAACGAAAACTCCGCGTTCAGAAAGGTTTACAACCCATGGGATTTAAAGCGCGTTCCGGGCGGCTCGTCAGGCGGCTCTGCGGCTTCTGTTGCCTCATGCGAAGCAACGCTCGCGCTCGGCTCGGACACCGGCGGCTCAATCCGCTTACCTGCAAGCTTTTGCGGAATTGTCGGCATGAAGCCGACTTACGGTAAAGTTTCGCGCTACGGCCTTATCGCGTTTGCGTCCTCACTCGACCAAATCGGCCCGTTTGCGCGTACTGTCGAAGACGCCGCAAATCTTCTTGAGGTAATTTCCGGCCATGACCCGAAAGATTCCACCTCCCTGAATCTGCCGGTTGAGCGCTATTCAGAACATTTAAGCAACGATATTCACGGCCTCAAAATCGGCGTAATTAAAGAATTAATGACCGAAGGTCTGTCAGAAGACGTTGCAAAGGCAGTCGAACGTGCGATTGATGATTACAAAAAGCTCGGCGCGCAAATTGTCGAAATTTCGCTGCCAAATATTAAGCATTCTATCGGGATTTATTATATTTTAGCAACTGCAGAGTGCAGTTCAAACCTTGCGCGCTTTGACGGGGTAAAATACGGCTATCGCACGCCGAACGCGCAAAGCTTAATGGAAATGTACACCAAAACCCGCGCAGAAGGATTCGGGCCGGAAGTTAAACGCCGGATTATGCTCGGGACTTACGCGCTAAGCTCAGGCTACTATGATGCGTATTACAAAAAAGCCCAGCAAATGCGCGCGCTTGTAACACAGGATTTTATTGAGGCGTTTAAAAAGGTTGATATTCTGCTTTCGCCGACCTGCCCGAACACCGCGTTTAAAATGGGTGAAAAAGCTGACGACCCGCTGGCAATGTATTTGACCGACATTGCAACGATTTCCGCAAACCTTGCCGGAATCCCGGGGTTAAGCGTGCCATGCGGGTTTGACCGTGACGGCATGCCTATCGGCCTGCAATTGCTTGCGCCGCAGCTTCACGAAAGCAAGCTTTTCAATGCTGCACATAAATTTGAGCGCGCTAACGATTACTATTTACAATTAGCAAAAATATAATGTAAATATTTTGCCTTAGTAGCAAAAATTTTTCTTCACGGTTTTTCATCCTCTCAAAGGAGAAAAATATGAGAATTGAACAAAATAATATGTCAGGTACAACATTTACCGGCTGGGAAAAAGCAATAAAAGTCAAAAACCGGGTTTGGTATAAGACAAAAAGAGAATGTGAAAATGTCATAAGAAGTGAATTCGATTGTGCCGCACTGGAAGAATTAGGCAAATCTCTCAATATTAAATCAATAATGAAAGTAAATCGGAATAAGCATTTTAATGCTAATGACGGACACTGGCTAACTTATGATATAAACCTGGTAACCAAGGTATCAACAAAAAACGGAAAAAAACTGGGTGAATTAAGCACATACAATTATTCCAAATCCGACCCTGTTCCGGGCAAGCATAAGAGCGGGTTTGACCTTAAGTCTGCTTTGACAGAAACTGCAGAATGGATTAATAAAAAGTTTCCACAATTCAGTTAATAAAAAGGCGGAACACAAAGTTGAGCGCGCTGACAAATACTAAATAATATTTACAATTAGCAACAATATAGCAAAAATTATTTTTTGGGGATTTATAAATACTTATGTATATTAATAATATAAATTCCGGAACTAACTTTACGAGCTTGAAAATAGCTACTGAAAACATGAATGCCGTACAGAAAAATATGGCTCGAAAATTCAGGAATGCAATTCATAAAAACCAAAATATAGTTGATGAATTGGAAACTTGCGGCTATGGAAGACATGATATAATTGTAACATCTAAAGGAGAAAACAAAATATTGATTTCCTTTGAAAACAACGGCCGTCTGTTAAGGAATAGGAAAAGAACTGTTCATGTAGATATTAGCAAAGATTTTTTCTATTCGGGCTTAAAGCATTTTTTTGTTCGCAAATGCAACATTATAAATGGGATTTACGCAAAGGACTTTGATTTTCATGAAATAAGAAAATTAATAAATACTGTTAAATAACATCCCCCTTAAAAAAGGGGGACGTTTTTTTGTTTTATTCCTTGGTGTATTCTGCGTCGATTATGTCGTCGTCGGATTTGGCTTCTTCGCCTGATTCAGATTCGGCGGATTCGGATTGCCCCCCGTCGCCTTCTTTTTGAACCTGTTCGTAAGCTTTTTGGGAGATTCCGAACATTGTCTGCTGGAGTTCGTCGGAAAGCTTTTTAAGCTCTTCGGCAGGTTTGTTTTCGTCGACAGCCTTTTGAAGCGCGTCTTTCTGCTCGTTTAATTTTGTCTGGTCAGCAGGGTCGATTTTGCCTTCAAAATCCTTCACTATACGCTCTGCGGATGTGATTAAGCTTGCCGCATTGTTTTTGGTTTCGGCTTCTTCTTTTTTCTTTTTGTCGTCGGCAGAGTTTGCCTCGGCTTCTTTAACCATTTTGTCAATGTCTTCATCAGTCAGGTTAGAAGAATTTGTAATGGTAATCTTCTGTTCTTTGTTGGTGGCTTTGTCTTTTGCCGAAACGTTTACAATACCGTTCGCGTCAATGTCGAAAGTTACCTCAATCTGAGGCAGACCGCGCATTGCAGGCGGGATTCCGTCAAGACGGAACATGCCTAAAGACTTGTTGTCCGTTGACATTGGTCTTTCGCCTTGCAGAACGTGAATATCAACCGCTGTCTGGTTATTTTCCGCTGTTGAGAAAACCTGCGATTTTGAAACCGGGATTGTTGTGTTTCTCGGAACAAGCGGAGTCATAACGCCGCCAAGGGTTTCGATACCAAGCGTCAGCGGGGTTACGTCAAGAAGCACGATGTCCTTAACCTCGCCGGCCAAAACGCCTGCCTGAACCGCCGCTCCGACCGCAACAACTTCGTCGGGGTTCACGGACTGGTTAGGGTCTTTGCCCGTGTATTCTTTTACAAGCGCCTGTACCGCAGGGATTCTGGTCGAACCCCCGACCAAAACAACCTCGTCGATTTCGTTTTTGCTTATGCCTGCGTCTTTAATCGCATTTTCCACAGGGGTTTTACATCTGTTGAGAAGGTCGCGCGAAAGGTCTTCAAACTTTGCACGTGTAAGGTTTAAGTCTAAGTGCTTAGGCCCGTTCGCGTCGGCTGTAATGAACGGAAGGTTAATATTTGTTTCCATTACGGACGAAAGCTCTGTTTTCGCCTTTTCAGCGGCTTCTTTCACACGCTGCATTGCCTGTTTGTCCGCGCGAAGGTCGATTGCTTCCTGCTTTTTAAACTCGTCGCAAATCCAGTCCATAACCTTTTGGTCAAAGTCGTCACCGCCGAGGTGCGTGTCGCCGGAGGTTGAAAGAACCTCGTGTACGCCGTCGCCGATTTCGAGGATTGATACGTCGAACGTACCGCCGCCTAAGTCGAATACAAGCACTTTTTCAGGTTTTTCTTTCTCAAGACCGTAAGCCAATGCCGCGGCAGTCGGTTCGTTCACAATCCGAAGAACATCCAGACCCGCGATTTTACCGGCATCTTTTGTTGCCTGTCTTTGCGCGTCGTTGAAGTACGCAGGAACCGTGATTACCGCGGAGGTAACCTTTTCACCAAGGTAAGCGCCCGCGTCGTCAGCCAGCTTTCTCAGAATCAAAGCCGAAATCTCTTGCGGCGTATAGTCTTTGCCATCAATGTTTACTTTATAATCTTCGCCCATGTGTCTTTTTATCGACGCAATGGTTTTATCAGGGTTAAGGATTGCCTGGCGCTTTGCAAGCTGCCCGACAAGTCTTTCGCCTGTTTTTGAGAACCCCACAATTGAAGGGGTTGTTCTTGAACCTTCCGCGTTCGCAATAACCGTCGGCTTTCCGCCTTCCATTACCGCTACCACAGAGTTCGTTGTTCCTAAGTCAATACCAATTGTTTTTGCCATTTTTTTATGTCTCCTTTTACTACTATGTTTTTATTATAAATCCCGTTGGCAAAAACATGGAAAAAATAAACAAAAAATTAATTATTCGGGCAATGACATATTTTATGCTTTGTCCGTAAAATCTAAACTATAACCCAGAATTTCCGCAATGTGATAGGCTTCTTTCAACGACAGTGTTTCGCGCTTAATCTTACCGATAAGACTTTCAAGAGAATACTTTTTGTTCATTCTTTCGGACAGTTTATGCGCAAGCGCTGTAAGAGTCGTATTTTTCATTGCAAGCAATGATTTTATTTTGCCTTTTATATTCATTTAAACAATTATAGAATTATTTGACAAAAAATGGAAACATGGTTATAATTACTAACGTATATGTTAGTAAACTAATTCAAATGTTAGTGAATATTACAAAAGTTAAGAAAGAGGTACAAATGAAAAACCATGGATTCATATTGGTGCTTGACAAACACCCGAAAATCTTATACAATCACGGGTGGTTACATTTCGTAACAGATAGGAGAAAAGTATGAGAAAGTTAAAGTTATGTCATTGCGAGCCGTTAGGCGAAGCAATCCAGTCTGGATTGCGAGGATTCACTCTTGCAG
>JAIRZW010000131.1 GCA_031267015.1 Heliobacteriaceae bacterium
GCGGAAAAAGCCCAAAAGCTTGCAAAAGATGTTGTCAACAATGCAGAAGCCCGGCCGGTCGGCTACTGTGCAAGATACGTTAAGGAATCAATAGAGCGAAGCGGTCTGGGAACAAAAGAATCCGGACACGCTTATCAATATGCCGATGTTTTAAGCAGAAACAAGAATTTCAAAGAAATAAATGTTGCAGGCAAAGACCTTAAAAAGCTTCCTGCCGGATGTGTAATCGTCTACCCGAGAGGCGATGCCGGATATGACAAAGATTACGGACACATTGAAATAGCACTCGGAAACGGAAAAGCAGCAAGCGACTTCGTCAGAAGAAGCAACGTTAAAGCTTCTGATAATGCCCGCGTATTCGTACCCGTAAGCGCTTAAGAAAACAATTCAGAAGGCACTCTTAAATCCTCTAATGTGCCATTATTATAAATAACAAAATCACTCAGCTTAATTTTTTCATCCTGCGGCATTTGCGAGGCCATGCGCGTAAGCGCGTGTTCTCTTGTGCAGCCGCTGCGCTTTAGCAGGCGCTCTAAGCGGATTTCGTCGTCCGCGTATACCAAAACAACTTTATCAAACATATTGCGCATATTTGCCTCAAAAAGCAGCGGAATCGCCGCAAAAACGACTTTTTCGGTCTTATTTGCCGCGAAAAAATCTTTGATTTTTTCGCGGACTTGAGGGTGGATTACGGCTTCTAATTTGCGGCGAAGGTTTTCATTTGCAAATACAAGCCGTCCGAGCTTTTTGCGCGAAATTTTGCCGTTCTCGAACACATCATAATCCTTGAAAATCCGCGGGATTTCTTCGCTATTTTTGAGAATTTCGTGCGCTGCCGCGTCCGCATCAAGAACTTTAAAACCCTTGTTCTCGATGATTTTTTGGACTTCTGATTTGCCGGAGGCAATATTGCCGGTTATTGCAATTTTTCTAACCATTGCTTCAGTTCCTTAATCTGCCGCGGCTTAATCGGCTTGAATTCGCCTCTTTTAAGCCCGTCAATAGTAATCGTCGCGTGCTTGATACGTTTGAGGGATTTAACTTCAGCCCCCAAATGCTCAAACATCCGGCGGATTTGGCGGTTCATGCCCTGGTAGAGCGTGATTTGCATCATTGTATGTTTGTTATCGGCTTCAAGAACCATTACGTCCGCGTAAGCCGTCTTGCCCGGTTCAATCTCAATCCCGGCAGCCATTTGCTCAAGCTGGTGTTTACGGATTCTGCTGTCAATCGTGACAATGTAAGTTTTCGGAACCTTCACGGACGGATGCGTGAGTTCATTAATCAAATCCCCGTCATTCGTGAGAATCAGCAGACCGGTAGAATCCTTATCCAGCCGCCCCACAGGTTTCAGCCCCAACATTATTTCAGGAAGCAGGTCGTATATGGTTTTACGGCCTTTCTCGTCATCGCTCGTCGTAATATACCCTGCCGGCTTGTAAAACTTATAATAAAGAGCTTTGGCAGGCCGCACAAGCTGCCCGTTCACAGAAACCTTGTCTTTTGTCCTAACCCAAAAACCAAGCTCATTAACGGTTTTACCGTTGATGCTTACAACGCCCTGCTCAATAAGCTCGTCAGCCTTACGCCGCGAACAAAGCCCGGAAGACGCTATATATTTATTCAGGCGCATTTTTCAAAAACCTCCAGAAGCACCGGCGGAATTTTGCGAAAAAGCTTGCCGGATGAGGAAGACACCGCAACTACTTCGACTTCGGCTTCCAAAAATACTTTGTCCTTCGACCTAATCACCTGCTTAAATGTAACCGACAGAGCATTGTATTTTTCGACACAGGTTTCAATAATCATATTATCGCCAAGGCGTGCGGACGATTTGTAGCGGATGTTAAGCCCAACAACAGGCAAAACAATGTCATGGTTATCTGCAAGGTCAATAAGGTTAATCCCTTCTGACTCGCACCAAAGGCACCGGCCCATTTCAAGCCAGCGCAGATACGAACCATGCCAGACAACCCCGTAAGCGTCCGTATCAGAATAAAAAACCTTTTGTTCAAACTCGTGTTTCATAAAATAAATTATATCATAAAAAGGAGAACGCCATGTAT
This sequence comes from Heliobacteriaceae bacterium, assembly GCA_031267015.1. Classification (GTDB taxonomy): domain Bacteria; phylum Cyanobacteriota; class Vampirovibrionia; order Gastranaerophilales; family Gastranaerophilaceae; genus UBA947. The sequence continues at coordinate 2,067 of JAIRZW010000131.1, forward strand.
TACAAGTGCACTGTATGCGAATATATATATAACGAAGAAAAAGAAGGAACACAGTTTTCCGAACTTTCGGAAGAATGGGTTTGCCCGATTTGCGGCGCGGCTAAAGATATGTTTGTTGAAGACAATTAACCTCTGCAACGAATTTGCTTAGAGTAGACAAATTTTTATCGTTATGCTTATAATGCAATATGAAAATAGAAAATATCTTTGTATTTATAGCATTGTTTTTCGGGCTTTTATATGTTTTTATTCTGCCACCGTTTCAATCCGTAGACGAGAGTATGCATTTTTATCGTACTTATCAAATATCATCCGGCAGATTCACTGCACAAAATATTGACGGGAAAATTGGCGGACATCTTCCGCTGTCGCTTTCAAATTTTTACGCTGATTACGCTCCGTTTATCAAAAATATTGATAAGAAAACAAACCTGCGCGAAATTAAGCGGAATTTTGAAAGGAAGCTTGAAAAAGACCGGACAGTATTTACAGAGTTTCCCAACACCTCGCTTTATTCGCCTGTTTGTTATATATCGCAGGCTGCCGGAGTATTACCGGCAATGACAGCCGGACTCGGCCCGGCGGCTGTTTTTTACGCCGGCAGAATAACCAACCTGCTTTTCTACTGTCTGCTGGTCTATTTTGCGATAAAAACTATCCCGTTTTTCAAACTGCCGATGTTTCTTCTTGCCTTAATGCCTCTGTCATTATCGCTCGGCTCGGCATTTACCAGTGATGTTGCTGTTTTAGGGCTGAATTTTCTTTGGATTGCTTTTATCCTTAAAATCCTTGCGGGCTCGCGCAGCAGGTCTGATTTTGCCGTGTTAATCCCGCTCGCATTATTAATATCTCTGTCTAAATCGTATATTTTACTGCTCCCGCTGATATTACTTCTGCCAATGAATATATTTAAAAACAGGAAGCAATATCTGCTTTTCCTTTCAGGCGTAATTTTCACGGCGTTAGCAGGCGGTTTTATATGGTATTTGCAAAGCAAAGGGCTTACGTTGAACATGTCTTATATAGCTGACTCAGCAGCGCAGGTGGAGTTTATTAAAGCTCATCCGGTTTTTTATCTTGGCGTTTTGCTGAAAACCTTTATTGTCAAAACTCCGCGGCTGTTTATTACAATGATTGGAGTGCTTGGCTGGCAGGACACAAGGCTTGATTTTTTAACATATATCTTGTATCCCGTTTTAATGTATTTTGCGGTTGTGTCCGATAATTTTAATTTTCAACTGCAAAGACGGCAAAAAGCGCTGATTTTCGCTGTTCTTGTATTCGGAGTTTGCATAACTTACACAAGTCTTTATTTGATGTGGTCGCCTGTCGGCAATCCGGTTGTGCTCGGACTTAACGGCAAGTATTTTATCCCTCTTGCACTGCCGGCGCTGCTGCTGTTCAAAAACAACAGAGCTGTCTTTGATTATGAAAAAGTAAAAACGGCTGTTATAATTATGGTAATTCTAATACTCTTTTCAAGCGAATTGTCATTACTGCACAGATTTTATGATATAACCCCGCAGC
>JAIRZW010000167.1 GCA_031267015.1 Heliobacteriaceae bacterium
AAATGTAACCACAAGTGATTGTATAAGAAACTTTCGCATTTGTCAATAGTTATGATATAATTGCAATATGGAAAAGTTATCGGTCAGTCTTGAAGATTACATTGAGGAAATCTACAACCAGGTGCTAAAAAGCGGCTCTGCAAAGGTTACGGAGATTTCCAAAGCAATGAACGTGCGCAAAGCCTCGGTTACGGGCGCGTTGAATTCGCTTGCAGAAAAAAACCTTATTAACTATGCGCCTTATGCGCCGATTACCCTGACAGCAGAAGGTGAAAAAATCGCAGGACAAATCCGCAAAAAACACGAAGCAATCGCCGAATTTTTTGTAACTGTTTTGGACACGCCCGAGGACGAAGCGCTTGAAACCGCCTGCAAAATGGAACACATTGTGTCCGACAGGATGTTTGAGAATATAGTTAAGCTGACCGAGTTAGCAAAAAAAAATCCTCATTTGAGGATTGTGTAGATAATATAAGCTTTTATTTATGGTTATGACATTGACGATTGTGATGATGGTGATTGTGACTGTGGTTATGGTGATTTCTGTAACCCGTACCTGCGCGGTAGCCGGAAACAAAATACATCAGCGGCAGCACCGGTTCAATCCACTTGAATCCCGCAAAAACTCCGGCAGTTGCAATGTCGTCGCTGTGCAGTGCAATGTCTAAGGCCTCGGGCCTGCGCTCGGAATTCTTGTTTTTGTCGCCGAACAGCGGATTAACGCACTTTTTGCCGATGTAATTAGCAATGTAGCTTCCGCCGATAATCCCAGTTGTTATTATACCACCGAGGATTGCGCCGAGCTTTTTGCCCGAAGACGGCTTAATTGTTTTTGCTTTTACAAGCCCTTCATATGCGAACAGCGCAGCGCCTGCGCCGACGTTGCACAGGAAAATGTTCGCAAGAAACTGATAAATCCCTTCTTTAACTTTGTTTGCATTTTGTTTTTTGTTACTGATGCCGGTAATTTTATCCGCTGCTATCCCGCCTGCAACCCCGCCGATTATGGGGATAAAGCCAAGCAGCGACAGCCTGCCTATTTCGCCGAAAATTTCTTTTGATGAGTGTCCCTCATCGTTGTGGAATTTCATGCCTGATTTTTCGATTTCTTTGAGCGAAAAGATTTTTGGCATGGCGTTGTGTGAGTGGTGCGCGCAATCAAGGAGTTTTCCATATTTGACAGCAGCCATAAGCGAGCCGATAGTGGCTGCGGCAACGATTGTGTTGCGCAGCCAAGGGCGCTCGGGGTTTCTGTGGGTGTCAGCCGCTGCCAATGCGCCTCCTCCGACGATTAAAATAGCGGGAACTTTTTTATGTAATTTAGCCAATACTCCCGGCTGGTCTATGTAGTTTGCGATGGTAGATATTTTCATAATTGTTAGCCTAGCCTAACAATATAATAAAAAAAACTTGTTGTCAATAGCTTTATTTTTATAACTCCAATTTTGCTATTTTCATGTCCAAAACGCCTTCTATATCAACGCTTGTCAGGATTGTTGATATGAGTTCGTCAGGCTTAATATTCGGACGCATTTTTCCGAGCATGCCCAGAACCTTCGCGTCAGTGTGTTCTTCGATTAAGCGCGGCATGCCGGTTTTTTCCGGGCAGTCGTTCAAAATAACCCCGCGTACCGGAATCCCGGACACGACAGCGTGGTTTATGTTAATGATTACGTTGTCCACCGGCGTTTGGGCGGGCGCAGCCACGAATAAAACAGGCAGATTCAGACTTTTGGCCAAATCGTCTTCAAAAAAATCCTGCCCGAGCGGCGTCATAAGCCCGTTTGTACCTTCCACAAAAGTAAATTCGCATTCTTTGTAAATATCGCGGTAATCCCCGGAAATCTGCGAAAATTTGATTGCAATGCCTTCCTCGATTTGGGCAACAATCGGGTCTTTTTTGGTTTTAATAATGTAGCTTGCAAAAGCCTTAATCCGCGGGTCAATACGCCGGAAAATGTCCATGTCGTTGGCAGCGGGTTTGTAAACGCACGTTGTGTAGCCAAGGCTTTGCAGCGTGGCCGCCAGCCCCGCTGTTATAAAGGTTTTATGAGGATTTTTTTCGATTCCCGTGATGAATAGCCGCCGCATGTTATTCCTTATGAATAGCGAAGTAAACTTCTTTAAGTCGCTTTTTACTTACGTGTGTGTAAAGTTGTGTTGTTGAAACGTCGCTGTGCCCGAGGAGCTCCTGCACAACCCGCAGGTCTGCGCCGTTTTCGAGCAGGTGTGTGGCAAAACTGTGGCGCAGTGTGTGCGGTGAAATATGTTTGTTAATTTTTTCACCCTGCTGCTTTATTAAAGTGTAGACTTCCTGACGGGTAACGGGCTTTCCGTGCGCGTTTATGAGAAGCTTTTTGGTTTCTGTGTTGAATTTATTCAGAGTATATTCGCGTTCGGGCAGATAGTCTTTAACCGCTTGTATTGCGGCGCTTCCGACCGGCACAATTCTTTCCTTGGAGCCTTTGCCGGTACAGCTCAGATATTTCCCTTTAATATCGACATCATGGACGTTAAGACTCACAAGCTCGGACACCCGTAAGCCGCAGCCGTAAAGCAGTTCCACGATTACGCGCGCATAATTATCAAGGTTTTGGTTCAAAATCGCTTCCATATCCTGAATTGACATGACTTTCGGCAGCCTGCGCGGGATTCGCGGCTGTTCAAGCGTCAGGGCAGGATTGACGGAGCACATTTCGTTCGCGCAAAGCCACTTGAAAAACCCGCGCAGCGACGCGATTTTGCGCATTACGCTTGTGGCGGAATAATTTTTTTCGCGCAGACTTCTGATATAAGAGTTCACATGATTTCTTGTAATTACATTTACCCCGGCATTTACCCCTCCGCAAAAATCGAGAAAATCTCCCAAATCGCGGCGGTACGCATCAAGGGTGTTCATTGCGAGCCCTTTTTCTATTTCAAGATAATCCAAATATTCCGATAATTCCTGTATGCTCATAAGTTAATTATAGCATAATATAACGAGCCAATTAGATAATTGGCTCGTTATATTTAATTAACTGAATGACTTTTAGGGGTTTGGAATTAATCGACAAATTTAGAATTTTTATTTTTCCGTAAATATATTTGACAACGCCTTCAACATCGTACATTTCAGGCAAATTAAACTCATTATCCATGGCTACAACCAAGATTTTAAGCAAAGTTTCTGTTTCGTCGAGCGTTTCTTTTATTTTATTAATTTTTTCTTTGTACTGTTCGTTATCCATGTAGTGTTCTACCTATGCAATGATTTATTTAGATTATATCATTATCATTACACGTATGCAACAGAATGATAAAGAATTGTTAAGAGAATTTGGAAATCACATCCAAGCACTGCGCAAAGCCAAAGGTCTGTCATTGAATAAATTTATATTTAATGAGGGTTTTATAGCTACATCTACCCAAAGCCGCATTGAAAATGGTGTTGGTGATTTCAAATTTACAACACTCGTCAAACTGGCAAATTCTCTTGGGATTACTTTACCGGAATTGTTTGCAAATTTTGACTTTAAATACGAGCCTGATGATTAGAGATTAACTAAACTTGAATCCCGTTGAGTTTGGCAAAGGATTTAAGGCTTTTGACGGATGTGTTGATTGCCTCCTGAAGCACGGTATTTTGCAGTTTTTGCGCCATTTCAAGCGCCTTGCCGTAAATTTTTGCGGCGTTTGACAGGTAAGCCGCCTGCTCCGGTGATTTCACCCGGCCAAACTCATTGAAATATTCGCCGTACAAATAAAAAAGCCGCGCCAGTAAATCATTTAACCCGGATTTTTGCGCCTGCCTGATTGCGCTTTCTATGTTGTTTTTCGCTGTTTCGTAGTCGTTTAACTCCATTGACGCCTGCGCAATAATCATTTTCAGCAGCACAGTAAAGAAATAGTTGTCTGTTTTAGGGTTTTGCGCAACCTCAAGCGCCTGTGCGGCAATCTCCAGCGCGCTTTCAGGCTGGTCAAGAGTTGCCTGCGCTATCAAATACCATGTCAGAAGTGCGCCGAGCGCTATTTTTTCTTCTGCAAAATAAGTTATCTGCTCGTTGTAGATTTCGAGCGCGCGCTTGATATCGCCGCGGTCAAAGAAAATTTTGCCCAGAAGCGATTTCAGAACATTTTTTGTGAATGCGTCCGCGTTATTGTTTGCCAGCGTTACAACATCAAACAGGTATTCTTGCAGCCCCGTGTACTGCTTTGCAAAGAAAGCGTTCAGAATATTGATGAAATTCCAGCGCAGCACCGCGTCGTCATCCATGACTTTTGTGCGGTAAAGCACCATGATGTCTTCAAGCATTCTTTCGGAAGTTTTAACGTCGCCCTTCATTGTGTTGGCAAAAGCCAAAGCCAGCTTACATCTGCAAACAAATGAATCGTCATGAATATTGTGTTTTTCAATTATGTCAAAAATTATTGTCAGAACCTCGAACGCACGGTTATTGCCTTGGGTTATGAGCGCGTTTGCAAGCAGCAGGTAGGTTTTCAGCCAGGTTTCATAGAGGAACGGGTCAATAGCTGCACCTTTAAGATATTCGTCCAGTGCTGGCATGATTTCATTGTCAATAATGTTGACAATTTCGCCGCAGCTGCCTATATTCAACAGCGCCTGAAGCTTGGTTGTTTTAAGCAGGACTATTTCGAGCGGCTGTTGGGTTTTCTCCAGAACCTTGTCAACGCATTCAACTTCGCCGAAGTAATTCCCGGCTGCGCGGCAGGCTGAGGCAAGATAGCCCAGAAGCTCGACTTCTTTTGCGTCGTCGCCTGTTTCCTGCGCGTTTGCAACAGCGTCCGGCAAGTATTCAAGCGCTTCTTGCGGATCAGAGTCCGCAAAGAGTCTGCCCAGCCGCTCTGAAATATTGTAGCGGATTGGCAGGGTGTCTTTGTCGTCAAACTCGTTAAGCAGTGCCAGCGACTGTTTTTGCGAGATTATGTAGAGGTTTATGTCGCCAATGTAGGCCGTAAGCCGCGTGTTTTTTGTCCAAATTTCAAATGCAAGCCTTAGTTCTTTGAGGTTCTGGGCAAGCAGCGCAAATATTGTGTTGGAGTTCAGGTTGAAGTTCTCAAGAAAACTGTACATTTTCCCGCTCAACTGTGCAAAATTCTCGTCTTTTTTTGCATAATTCACAACTGCTTCCCACAGAGTTGTGCTTTTAAATTCATATGCAATATCGCTCAAAGGTGTGATGTAATGCGCGTTTTCAAGATACGCAATAATTTTCTGAAACTCATCGGGCTCCAGCTGAAAAACTTCGTGCATGACGTTGAGATTAACCTTGTCGCCAATCAAAGAAGCCGCAATAAGCACGGAATACGCCTGCGGATTCAGAAAATTGAGCAGCGCAAGCCGGTAAGCAATGATTTGCGCAAAGTTGTGCGAGAGCTTAAACGGCTGTTTGCCTTCTTTGCAGTCCTCAAGCAGCGCAAGCGCATGTTCAATATACGCCGGATTACCGCGGCTTATTTTAAGAATCGCCTGTTTTGCCTTGCCGCTTATCGGGGTTTCTTCGTCCGGCTTTATAAACATGTCAATCTCCTCAAAAGGCGCGAGTTTTATGTCAATATAGATATTGTCTTCCTCAAAATTAAAATACCCTCTGCCGGGTTTAGGCTCCTCGCAGGTCATGACAAGCTTTAACTTACCGTAAACATTGTCTTTACGCACAAATCCGTTCAAAAACTCATACGAAAACCCGTCAATAGATTCAAAGTTATCTATTATAAACACAAACTTGCCGTATCCGGCAAACCGGTCAAAAATTTTGTTCAGAAACGTGTACGTGTTGGCTTTATTTTGCGCTAAATTCTCAAAAAGCCCGGCATCAGTGGGATATAGGAAGTTTATAAGGTCTAAAACTTCGTTTTCCAGCAGGTCCGGAAACTCATTGCTGAAAAATTTTGACGCATCTTTTTTAAACCGGACGTCTTTGATTGAGAAGCCCGGCAGGTTAAATACGTTCAGCAGAATATCCTGAAGCAGTCCGCCGGGCGTAAGCTGGGTTACCGAATTGCATTTTCCGTAAATACAGGCGTAATTTTCGTCCTGAAGTTCCTGAATCGCCAGCTTGAAAACAGTGCTTTTGCCGCTGCCTTTAGGGCCGGTTATTGAGAAGATTTTTTTGTCAGCGCGGATTCCTTTTGTCAGAATGTTTACCGCGCTTGACTGCGAAATTCCGGGATTTGGGTCTGCCTCAAAACTTTCAGCGCATTTGCGGCATTTTTTTGCATAGGTGAAGTTTACGCTGCGGCAGTTTTTGCACAGTTTAAGGATTTCGGTGCCGCATTTTTCGCAGATAAGATTGCCAATCCGGTTTACCGCGCTGCAGCTGAAACAGACAAGGCCTGTTCTGGCTCCGCAGTGCGGACAGTTGACGGGACATTCTCCCTCAATGTCTTTTTTACACGTCTGACACTTCATAATCCCGGTTAATTTCCTCTTTTACTTTATTCATCAGCGCGAACAACCGTTTTGAAACCTCAGACTGCGATAATTTCAATGCTTCTGCGATTTCTTTCTGGGTCATTGCGCTGCCGTATCTCATATTAAAAAGCTCAAGATAGTTTTTGTCAGGATTTTCAGCATTGATTTTGTTTAAAATATCATTAACTTTTTGCAAAAGTTCGTTTTGAACAGCCGTGTCTTCCGGGGTGATTTCAGGTGTAACGTCGCGGTATGCAGTGAAAATGTGTTCCGGCTGTTTTTCGACTGTCTCCAGCGGTTCTTCCGGTGTCGATACAAATCCCTGCCTTGTG
>JAIRZW010000206.1 GCA_031267015.1 Heliobacteriaceae bacterium
ATGGAAGAAGCAAAAAAAGTTGACGAAATTGATTTAAGCAATGCTAAACAAATTGACGCTAAATGACTTTAATTATGACCTGCCGGAAGAATTAATCGCCCAGACGCCCGCTGACAAAAGGGAAAATTCCCGCATGCTTGTGCTGGATAAAGGCCGGATTTCGCACAAACATTTTTATGACATTGTTGACCTGCTTGACAATGACACTCTGCTTGTTTTAAACAACACAAAAGTAATCCCCGCGCGGCTTTTTGCGAAAAAAGAAACCGGGGCGAAAATAGAAGTTTTTTTGGTTTCCCCCTCACCCCAACCCCTCTCCCACACAGGGGAGAGGGGCAATAAAATTTGGCATGCCTTAATCAAACCCTCAAAACGGGTTAAGCCGGGCATGATTCTTACCGTAAGTCCTGAATTACAGGTTAAAACGCTTGAGCAGCTTGAGGACAGGTGGATTGTCGAATTGATTTACGAAGGAAATATTTACGACGTTTTGCAGCGAAACGGCCATATTCCGCTGCCGCCGTACATTGCGCGCAAAGCCGGTGTACAGGATATTGAGCGCTACCAGACTGTTTATGCGCAAAAAGAAGGCTCTGTTGCAGCCCCCACCGCCGGACTGCATTTTACACAGGATATTTTGGACAAATTAAAAACCAAAGGCGTTGAAATCGCTTACGTAACGCTGAACGTCGGCCTCGGAACTTTTCGGCCTGTAAAATGCGAGAATATTTTGGAGCACAAAATGGATTCAGAAACATTTGAAATTTCCGAAGAAACCGCGCAGGCAATAAACAGCGGCAAAAAAATCGTCGCAGTCGGCACAACAACCGTGCGTACGCTTGAAACCGCTTTCCGAAAATACGGAAAAATTCAGGCATGCCGGGATTCGTCAGAGTTGTTCATTTACCCGCCGTATGAATTCAAGGTTGTGAACGGATTAATCACGAACTTTCACCTGCCAAAATCCACACTGTTAATGCTTGTGAGCGCGCTTGCGGGCAGGGAGAATATTGTTAAAGCTTACGAAGAAGCGGTCCGGGAAAAGTACCGGTTTTACAGTTACGGCGACTGCATGTTCATTAAATGAGGAGCCGTGATATACCCTATGAACACGATAGAAAATCGTTTTTCTGCGATTTTCGTGTGTGAATAGGGTATATCACGGCTCCTCAGAAGTTTATAATTTGACTTTCTATTGTAAATCATTAATTCAAATAGAGGATAACAAAAGTGTTTTCCGCTGGTAGAATGTTATTGGACAAGGGTAGTTAATGTTTTCAAACTTTATTCAAAATCTTATGAACACCGGAGGGCAGAGCGCGGCAATGCAGCGCTACGGCCAAATCAGCGCGCGCATTAACCGTGCTGACGCGCCGGAAATTGAGCCGAAAAATCCGCTGGATGCGATTTATCCGAACAACAATGCCAATGCGCCTTCGTTTGAAAAGGTTTTGCAGTCAACAACAAAAGCTGATTTCGGCACTCTGCTTCTGAATCCGCAGGCTTTAAAAGTAAACGCGCAGCTTGCTTCCCCGGAACTTGTGCAGCAGGTGCAGAATATAAACAATGTGACGGCGGCGCCTGAAATTCGGGAAAAATCAGGCAAATCGCATATTTTGGATTTGGTTTCCAAAATTTCCCAAAAACACGGAGTGGACGAGAACCTTGTAAAAGCGCTTATCAAGCAGGAATCCGGGTTTAACCCGCAGGCAAAATCCAAAGCCGGCGCAATGGGGTTAATGCAGTTAATGCCGGCAACCGCAAAGGGTTTGGGGGTAAACGATCCTTACAATCCGATGCAGAACCTTGACGGCGGGGTACGGTATTTAAAATCAATGTTAAATAAATATAACGGCAATGTAATTTTAGCGCTTGCAGCGTACAATGCAGGCCCGGGAGCCGTGGACAAGTACGACGGGGTTCCGCCGTACGCCGAAACCCAAAACTATGTTAAAAGTATTTTGGCTAATTATTTGTAATATTTTATATTTCTGATATAATAGCGTTATGAAACTATCATCATCATTCAAAGTAGGACTTTTGGCATTACTTGCATTGGTACTTTTGCTGGGCATTGTTCTAAAAGTTAAAGGGCGAGCATTCTCGAATGCCGCGCGTATTGAAGTGCAATTCAATGACGTAAACGGCATGCGCCCGGGCGCCGGAGTTCAGATGATGGGGCTTAAAGTCGGGCAGGTCGAAGAAATTACTCCGGTCATAACCGAAGATAACAACTACGTTAACCTGAAATTCGTTATCACCGAACCCGATGTTACAATTCCGAAAGCTTCTATGTTTTCTATCCAGCAGTCAGGGCTTATCGGCGAATTGTTCCTTGAAATTACACCGCCGAAAACAAGAACTCTCTATCTGCCGGTCGTAAGCAAAGATATTCTGTACAAAGACGACCCCGTACAGATGAAACTTGACAGCAGATATTATGATGTCGGGCTTATTAAGAATATTGAAATCATCTCAAGAGACGCGCTTCCTTACAGCGCGAAAGAATCCGTGACAACAAATTCCGCTTACAAAGTAGACTATATTATAAATCTGCCCGGGCTTATTCTGCCTGAATTTATGAAAGGCAGTGCCGTAAACGAACAGGGCGCAAAAAAACTCCGAATAGCAACGCTTGATGATGTTATACTGCCTCATCCAAAGCAGACTTCGCCTTACACAATCGTTGAACCGATGAGAATTGCGGACTTTATGGACTGGCAGTACAGAGCCGCAGAATCCCTTACCGAAACCAACCGCAAAATTAACGAACTGCTTTCCGACGAGGTTATTGCAGAATTGCGGCTTTCCGTCGAAAATATTGCAAGCTTAACCGAGCAGACAAATTCCACTATGACAAAGATTAACGACCTTATTGACAGCTCAAAAGGCGATATTGAAAAATTAATGACTATGGCAGACAAAGCTACAAATGACTTCCATAAGCTGTCCGAAGGGCTTTCGCCGATAGTTTCCGACCCGCAGTTTAAGAAAAAGGTCTATTCAACCGTTGATTCCATTGATAATTTGTCTAAAAACTTAAACAAAATTATCGGCAATGAGCAGGAAGCAAAACAGCTTGCGGCTGACATGAGAGCAACCGTACACAACATCAACGAAATCAGCAAATTCGTGAACTCGCTTACCAAAGACGACCAGCTTAAAAGCGATTTGACAAGAACCGTGAACAGCGTTAACAATGCTATGCTTGAAATATCATCAACGCTTGAAACAGTGAATAAGCTTACGCCTGAGAACAAAACCGAGCTTGCGCAAATCGTTGACGACGCGGCTGTCACAACAAGCAATCTGAAAAAATTCTCGGAAAAACTCAACAAACGATTCCTGTTATTTAGACTTATGTTTTAATTATGAAAACTAAAATAACAAAACTGCATTACGACAAAAACGCCAAAGTTCCGTGGTTTCTTGAGTTTTGTTCGTTTTTTTATGGTATGGGAAGCGGGTTTAAAAACTTTTTGTACGACAAGGGGATTTTGAAGCCAACGCAAGTTGACGCTTATGTAATTTCTGTGGGGAATATTACAACCGGCGGTGTTGGGAAAACTCCGGCAGTTGCGCAGATTGCGAAATATTTTAGCGGCGAACGCGTTGCTGTTTTGTCCCGCGGCTATGGCGGAGGATACGACAACCGGAAAGTTAACGTAATCTCGCCGGATGATGATGTGCAAATGGCAGGCGATGAGCCGCTTTGGCTTGCACAACAGACGGGAGTGGTTGTGATTACCTGCAAAAACCGGATTAAGGCAGCGCGGTTTGCAGTGGAAAAATTCGGAGTGACAAAAATAATCCTTGACGACGGGTTCCAGCACAGAAAGCTTTATCGCGACCTTGACATAGTGCTGGTTGACAGCCAAAAGCGATTCGGCAATTATAAGCTTCTGCCTGCCGGGCCTTTAAGAGAAAGCCTTGCAGGATTAAAGCGCGCAGACAAGGTTGTAGAAATACACAAATCCGGCGGGGATGTTTATAATATTAAAACCGGCGCCGCGCTGCCGCCCGGCGCCTCGGTTACGGCAGTCTGCGCAATCGGCCAGCCGCAATCGTTTTATGACCTGCTGAAAGATTACAATGTGATTGACACTGTTACGTTTGACGACCACCACCAATATGAATTAAAAGACATTGAGGGGATTTCGGGCAATATAATCACAACCGAAAAAGATGCGGTGAAGCTTCAAAAATTCGGCAGAGAAGATATTTACGCCCTGAAATTGAAAATAAATATTAATGTTGGGGAACTATTGAATGGTTGACATTGACAAAATTGTAGCAACTCTCAAAGCCGCCAAACAGCCGCAAAGCGACTTTGTAAAGCTTATGGATAAATTCAAAGACCCGTATATTGTATTGATTTCGTGTATTCTAAGCCTTCGCACAAACGACCGCACGACTTACCCGGCAACCCTGCGGATGCTGGAACTCGGACACACACCGGCGGATTTTGCGAAAGTCGACCCCAAAACGCTTGAGAAAGCGATTTATCCGGTCGGATTTTACGCAAATAAGGCAAAACAAATCGTGGAATTATCAAAAGAACTTGTGGAAAAATACGATTCCAAAGTCCCGGATACCATTGAGGAATTAATAAAATTCAAAGGCGTTGGCCGCAAGACCGCGAACCTTGTTTTGTCAGAGGGGTTTCATATCCCTGCAATCTGCGTGGATGTTCACGTTCACAGGATTTTTAACCGGCTGGGCTACATCAAAACCAAAAATCCGGAAGAAACAGAATTTGCCCTGCGTGAGAAGCTTCCGAAAAAATACTGGATTGACATAAATTCGCTTATGGTAACCCACGGCCAGAATGTGTGCAAACCGATTAAGCCAAACTGCCCGGCCTGCCCGATTGAAAAGTATTGCGAAAAAAATATCTGATTATTAAAAAATTTGCTTGCTTTCGTGTTTTTACGTGAGATAATTTTATTGTAGGTAATATTATAATAATATGGGAGCCGGAAATGACTACGACCATTGATACAGCTAAGCTGGATAAGATTATTTCAGCATGCGGTGCTAAAAAAGCTAATTTGATAGCTATTTTACAAAAGGTTCAGGAAGTTTACAGATACTTGCCTGAAGAAGCGATGATTTACATCGGAACTAAGATTGAAGGGCTTTCACCGGCAACGGTTTTCGGGGTAGCAACTTTTTACGCGCAGTTCTCGCTGGAGCCGAAAGGCAAATACGAGATTAAGGTCTGCGACGGAACAGCCTGCCACGTCAGAGGTTCAATGCCTGTGCTGAACGCGATTCGAGCTAAAGTAGGGATTAAAGAAGGCCAGTTAACAACAGACAACGGGCTGTTCTCGGTTGAAACCGTAAGCTGCCTCGGGGCGTGCGGGCTTGCGCCGGTTGTCGTGATTAACGAGAAAGTCTACCCGCAAATGACGTCTGACGCGATGTCCATTGTCCTCGACACTATTATCAAGGAGGAAGCGTAATGAAAACATTAGCAATAAATATAAAAGATGAGCAGATTAAAGCTCAGAAAGAAGTTACGGAACAGGGCCTGCGCGTGCTTGTGTGCGCGGGAACCGGCTGTGTGGCAAACGGAGCAAACGACGTTATCGCAAAGTTTAAAGAACTCGGCGCCAACGTAAGCGCTTTGACAGACCACGATAAAATCACAATCGTACCGACAGGCTGCCACGGGTTCTGCGAACAGGGCGTGCTGGTAATCCTTCCTGAAAAACATGTTACGTATGTGAAAGTCAGAGAAGCAGATGTGGAAGAAATCATTGAAAGCCATATCAAAGGCGGAACTCCGGTGGAAAGACTTTTATACACCGACCCGCACAGCGGCCAAAAAATCGCAAAAAACGATGAAATTAATTTCTACGCAAAACAGCGGCGCACAGCGCTTGCAAACTGCGGAAAAATAAATGCGGAAAGCCTTGATGAAGCAATCGCTGTACGCGGTTACGAGGCTCTGGCAAAAGTCCTGGAAGAAAACAACCCTGACGCAGTAATAGACACAATAGAAAAATCAGGCTTACGCGGCCGCGGCGGCGGCGGCTTCCCCTGCGGACGAAAATGGAAATTTACAGCCGCTAACAAAGGCGGAAAGTC
>JAIRZW010000011.1 GCA_031267015.1 Heliobacteriaceae bacterium
GGGGAGCAGCCACTGTTGTACTCGGAGGCACGGTTACGATATTTTTGAATGAATTAAATACAGTAAGAATTGTGGCTGGTATATTTGGTAATTACTTATATAATAGAAAGAATGGAGGATTAAAATGGAACAACACACCGTAGATTACACTGCAAATTATATTTTTCTTATCTTTTTTGCAGGGTTAATGATTTATACATGGTACCGCTTCAAACAGCAGGAGCCGCAATGGAAGAAGATGCTGGGTAAGAAATGACAAAAATAGTAATCGGTGCTGACCACGCAGGGTTCAGCTATAAAGAAAAAATAAGAGAGTATTTAGACGCGCATAATATTTCGTACATTGATGTCGGAACTTACAGCGCAGAATCGTGCGACTATCCGGTTATAGCAAAAAAAGCCGCGCAAATGGTTGCATCAGGCGAAGCTGACAAAGGGATTATTGTTTGCGGTTCCGGAATCGGGGTTTGCATTGCGGCAAACAAGATTAAAGGAATTCGTGCCGCGCTTTGCAATGATTTATATACTGCAAAGTCATCGCGAACTCACAATGATGCCAATGTGCTCTGCATCGGTGAAAGAGTTATCGGCGAAGGTGTGGCTTTAAGCATTGTTGATATCTGGCTGAACACCGACTTTGAAGGCGGCAGACATCAGGCACGCGTAGACATGGTAGAATAGGGAGCACAATGACAGAATCACACAAATTAGCCAGCGTAATCGCAAGAACGCTTGACGACAAACTCGGAAAAGACATAGCAATACTTAACATAAGCAATGTATCCTCTTTAGCAGATTATTTTGTAATAGTTTCAGGGGATTCGACCACACAGGTTAAGGCGCTTATGTCCAACACAAAAGAGCAGATTAAGGCATTTTTCGGCCGGCTTCCGATAAGAATGGAAAACGACCTCAAAAACCGCTGGAACCTGCTTGATTACGGCGACGTTGTGGTGCATATTCTGCACAAAGAGGAGCGCGAAACTTACGCAATAGAAAAATTTTGGAACAATGCTTTCAGAATCCCGGAATTCGACTGGAAAGAAGCGTCCGAAGAATTTGCGCAATACTAACAGTTGCACTATTTAAAAAAATATTATATAATAAACCCAAAAGGGGTTAACATGGAAGAGACAAAAAAACAAATTGACGAGCTTATTTTAAATATGGCAAAAGACCCGCAGAACGCGGAGCATTACCATAAACTTGCGGAACTTTACCTTGAAATGGAGGATTACGACAAGGTAATCTCGGTTCTGGAAAGCCTTTTAACAATCCACCCGAATGATATTCAGGGCTTGGTAGGTATGGGCACAATGTGGTTCTATGAAAAGGACTTCAGAAAATCACTGCAATATTACAATAGAGCGCTTGAGATTAACCCGAAAAATTATCTGATTTATTACAATATCGGCAACGTTTTTGCGGAATGGAAAAACTTTGATAAAGCGCTGTTTTACTACAACCGTGCTATTGACCTGAATTCCGCTAATCCTGAGATTCACAACGCAATAGCGCTTTTGTATCAGGATCAGGAGAATTACATTGAATCCAAAGCATACTATGAAAAAGCGCTTTCGCTTGACCCTGAAAACATCACAGCGCTTGTTGATATGGGTAACGTGTGTTTTAAGTTATTTGATTATGACACCGCGCTTGAGCTTTACAAAAAAGTGTTTGTGCTGAACCCTGACAACAAAATCGTTGCAATCGCAATCGGAAACACTTTAACGCTGATGAAAGAGCGTGAAAAAGCTTATAATTATTTTGAGCAGGCCCTCAGAATGGAAGGCGACAATTACAGGGCTTATATCTGTTATGCGATTGCACTTTCAGAGTTTCAGGAATATGACATGGCGGTCGAGATGTACAGACGCGCGGCAAATGTTTCGCCAAAAGAAATCAACGCACAGGTTCTGCTGGCAAACCTTTACACCAACTTTAACCACATTGACTTAGCGGTTGACCTGTACAGAGAAGCTTTAAGAATCAAGCCTAATAATGCAGAAACCTATATGCTTCTTGGCAATGCGCACTATCTTCAGGGCAAAATTGAGGATGCAATCGCGTCTTACCGGTCTTCAATAAGCATCGCGCCTGAAAACGATGAGTACAAGCTGGTTTACACGCAGATTCTTGACGAGTACATCGACAAAAAGCGCACCGGAGTGCTGGATTAACCATGTATGATGATGAACCTTATGCAATAGAGCGGATTATTTCGTCGTTATCCTATCTTACGGCGGGACTTGCCGGGTTTATTTACCTGCTTATCGGACTTTTCACGGGCGCACGTTTAAGACCGTTTGTGCAATACCACATATTACAGTCAATTTTCTTGTCGATTGCTTACGTGCTGGCGTCAATACTGTTCGGCTTTCTGGGAGGTTTTCTGTCTATAATCCCTGTAATCAACAAAATCTTTGCGCAAATCGTATTTTGGCTAAACATGCCTGCACTCGGGCAGTTTTCGCTGATTCAGGCATGTGTTTATACAGTGATAATCTACCTTGCAATAAGCTCCTTTGCGGGAAAATACAGCTATTTACCGTTTGTTTCCGACATAATCAACCAGAACACGCGCCGATAAGCCCACCTTGCTAAAGG
>JAIRZW010000081.1 GCA_031267015.1 Heliobacteriaceae bacterium
GCCGGAACCCACGACAACAAACCGGTTAAGATGTGGGCAGATTCAATGGTTAACACCCACGAGGGCTATTTGCACGCTGTGAACCTTGTTAAAGACATGCCTGCACTGTTTTCGGACAAAAGCACTGACGATGCGGTTTGCGAGCTTACAAAAGACGCCTGCCTGCTGGCACAAACCAAGCTGGTAGAGCTTTTTGCATCAGAAGCGGAAAACATCCAGATATTCTTCACGGATTATTTTAATATTTATGATGTTTACAACCGTCCGGGCACATCCGGGGATTCCAACTGGAGCCTGCGTTTGCCGGACAACTATAAGGAACTTGCTCCGATTGACCTTCCCAAAATCCTTAAGCTTGCGATTACTGCACGCGGCGGGGAGTTTGCGAAAAAGAACGCTAAATTAACAGAGGAATTAGGGTAATGCAAAACGTCATTGCGAGCGACCATAGGGAGCGTGGCAATCCAGCAAAAATAGTTTTATTTCTGGATTGCTTCGTCGCGCTGCTCCTCGCAATGACGTTTTGCGGCGCGGCATTTGCCGCAGAATACGTGCCGGATACAGACGCGCGGCTTGAATACAATCAGGGCGTGGATTTTTATAAACTCGGCCAGTATGACCGCGCAATGGCGGCGTTTCGTACAGCAATATCGCGTGATCCGAATTTCATTGACGCTTATTTTAACCTTGGCTCAATTTTGGAATACTTGCAGCAGAACGACGCGGCTTTGGCCGTGTTTAAGCAGATTATCCTGCGCAAACCGGATGACTATGAATCGCTTTATAAGGCGGCGTCGCTGAGTGCAAAACTCGGCCAGCCTGACAAGGCAAAAGAGTATCTGGCACTAATTCCGCCAAGCAGTGCAGTTTATTCAAAAGCCCAGGAACTGGCAGCCGGCCAACTTTTGACTGACATGCAGACAATTAAAAAAGAGCAGATTTCAGCGGCTGCAAAAGAAGAAGGTTTTGACCGGAGCAATGCGGTTTATAATGACATTTTAAGCCCGACCGGAATTACGAGCGATATGCTTGGAAACCTTTATGTCGCAAGCTTTTCTGATAACACGATTTATAAGATTACCTCTGACGGCAAACGCGTGATTTTTGCAAAAGACCCGAAAATCAGCGGCCCTATCGGTATGGTAAGCGACATGAACGGAAATATTTACGTTGCGAATTACAACAGCAATAGTGTTCTGAAAATAAGCCCTTCAGGCACAATATCAATGCTGGTTTCAAACCTTCAAAAGCCGTATGGTCTGCACATCAACGGAAGCCTGCTTTTCATTTCCTGCCAGGGCTCAAACTCGGTTCTTCGATATAAGTTGTAACGATTGTAACAAATCGCGCAGGTCTATACAAATTTTTGCCTCTATGCTATACTCTTTTAAAAAAGGAGAATCAGGCATGAAAAAGACAGCATTCACACTCGCAGAAGTTTTAATTACTTTAGGAATTATAGGTGTTGTTGCGGCATTAACCATGCCGGCGCTGATTACAAAATATCAAAAACAAGCCGCTGTTATAAAGGTGAAAAAATTCTACTCAACTATGAATCAGGCCATAAAGCTTTCCGAAGTCGAAAACGGTTCTGCAAATGAATGGAACGTTCCGGCAGGTCATGCGAGTTATCAGGATACGCTTGATTTTTATAACATGTATTTGGCTAAATATATAAAAGCAATAAAAGAGATTAAACCAAGCCCTTATGACTCTGATAAGTTGTGTATTTACATGTCTGACGGAACACTATTTTGTATGGGTATATGGGCAGGTGTTGACGTACAGTTTTATACAAGTGAACAATGTCTAAACGCCTATGCTAATGACCCTTCTAATCCCCGGTTTAAACGATGTTCGTTTACGTTCGGCTTTATAAAAACCACAGGAGACACTTCGACTAAATATGTTTTGGAACCGTATTCTGCCGGAAGTTGGGACGGTACGCGTGAAGGCCTGTTGAACAATGCAGTGTACGGCTGTCTTGGCAGCACCGGTAGTTACTGTGCAAAGCTAATCCAATGGGACGGCTGGGAAATTAAGGATGATTATCCGTGGTAATTCACGACCTTGAACCCCCTCACCCCGGCCCTCTCCCACTGGGGGGAGAGGGAGAATTTCAAAAACCAATTAGAGTGGATGACTATCCGTGGTAGCGAGAAAATCAACAATATTCATAATTTTTGGCGCCTTGCGCCCGAACAACCCTTGGTGAAGCCCGAGAATACAGCCGGGGCAGGCGGTTAAAACTACGTCAGCGCCTGTGGCAAGAATATTTTCGGCTTTTTGCTTTGCGATTTCACGCGAAATTTTGTTATTTTTAAGCGCGAATTCCCCGCCAAACCCGCAGCACGCATCAAAATCCTTCATTTCAATGTATTCGGCATTCCTAAGCAGCGGCTTCAAAAAATCCGTGTTTTCCATGTGGCAAGGCTTGTGGAAAGTAACTTTTGGCAGCGCCCCCCTTGTTAAAGGGGGGGCAGGGGGGGATTCTAAATATTCAGCAGCATTCACAGCATTAATGCCGCATTTTTTAAGCATGTGAGCGCAGCTTGCACAGTCGGTGATTACGAGCTTGTTGCCGGCAAGATTTTTATTGTGCTCAACGCATTTTCCAAACCGCTTCACATCCCCGGCCGAAAGATACGGAAACCCGCAGCATCCAAACCCCGGGTCTTCGGCCGCCGCAAGCTTTTTCAGCGGATGTTTGCGCAAAACCCTGTTAAAACAACCGCTAAAATAAAGCAGTTGCGCCCCCTCTTCCCTAAGTGGGAGAGGGGCAGGGGTGAGGGGGATTGAAAACTTAAAACATTCTGCCTTAGCCGCATACAAAATATCGCAAACATCAATCCCACTCGGGCAAAAATCAGTGCACTTGCCGCATTTAAGGCATTGGTCAAGATATTTTTCGATATTTTTGCCGAGCTTCAGTTCGCCTTTAAGAACCCCGTCGAGCATCACAAACTTCCCGCGGCTCACAGCGCAGTCGTTTCCGGTAACTTTATAGACAGGGCAAACCGACTGACACAGTCCGCATTTCGAGCATTTTTGAATCTCACTTGCATAATCTTTGAGGCTTTTCATATATTAATATTAGCACAGACCTACCAAGGGTAATCGTCCCTGATTTCCCAGCCGTCTAACATAATCAGCGCAGCGCACCAGTTACCATATTGTGTTTTGTTACAAGTTGAATATGGATTATTAGCCATTAATTTATTTCTGTTGTATTCATTGCCAAAGCCTTCATTTTGATTCTCTACTCTTCCAAATCCAAATGGTGTTACTCCATATACAGGTTGAACAGACAATAAGAATAAGTCACGTCCCTGCATATTAGGTTTCTTAAACCCATTTACATCGACAATGATAACGGAACTCGAATCTGTAAAGTACAAAATAGTACCATTTGCGAGCATTACACCGTAGCTGCTATTTTCACAAAAGCGCGCTCCAACAGCACAAACTCTTACTGAATTTAATGCCTTATAATCGACTAATTGTTTATATTGAGAAGCTTTCAATTGCTTTACATTTTTCAAATAATCTTTAAAGTATCTTTCAAAAAAAATTTGTGCTCCCAGTGAATAATCCCAATCATCTACCGAGCCGTTGTCCAATTCGGAAAACTTCACTGCCTGGCTCAATTCGGAATAAGCTTTTTTAAGCCGGACAGCAGCTTGTTTTTTCTCATATTTTATAATCAGCGCCGGCATGGTCAAAGCAGCAACAACGCCGATAATACCGAGCGTAATCAAAACTTCTGCAAGAGTAAAGGCTGATTTTTTCTTATCCATGCTCATAAATTATAGTACGAATTTTAGAAATTGTCAACTCTTACAAAGTTTGTTACAATCGTTAACAAATCAAATTCCATTTTTCGTCCCACTCAATTTCTCCCGGGAGGCCAATTTTGTGGTAATTATAAGGATTTTCAATAAATTGCGGATTAAATAAGCCTTTCGCGTGCAGAGATTTAATTATCTCCGGCAAAAGCTGCACACTGCCTGCAATAGTTCCGTCTTTTGAGCGCCCGTCAGCGTAAATTTTCTGTCCTGCAAACGTCATTTCTTCCATGCCGCTTCTGGTAATCGGCAAAGAATCACTAACAAGAATGATTTTGTCCGCCGGCTTGGACTTAAAAATCAATTTCAATGCGTCGTCGCACACATGAACCCCGTCGGCAATCACTTCCGTGTAAATCCCGTCATTAATCAGCGCGGACAAGGCAGTAGACGGCTGCCTGTGGGAGATTCCGGCCATTGCATTGAACATGTGCGTAACCCCGTCGCAAGCAGACAAATCCGCACCAACACAGTGTCCGGCCTGAATCTTTAATTTGCCCCCCTTATTAAAGGGGGGGCAGGGGGGGAGTAACTCCGGCGCAAGCGTTACGATTTTTATAAAATCGTCTTCAACAAGCTTGAAATTCTGCGCTGTGAGCGGCAAAAAATATTTCTCGTCATGAATCCCTTTTTTTAGCGGGTTTAAGAAAATACCCTCCAGATGAATCCCTAAAATCCGCGCCATATCAGATGTTTGACGCTCTGCGGCTGTCTTGATAACTTTAATCTGCCGCTGAATATTCTCAACCGAATCTGTCGCAAGCGTTGGAAAAATCCCGCCAATCCCGTATTTACGGATTTCTTTTGCCGTATAAAGCACATCATCAACCGCCGCGGTATTGAAATCAACCCCGAAACACCCGTGGAAATGCTGTTCTATGAGCGGCCTGGTCTTCATATAACGCTTCCTTCAAAGACTTTGCGGGCTTCTTCACGGTCATCAAAGTGTATAGTGCGGTCTTTGAGGATTTGGTAGTCCTCATGACCTTTGCCTGCAATAACTACAACGTCATTGTTCTGGGTTATGTTTTTAAGTAAAGCGATTGCCTGGCCGCGGTCAGCTTCCACTATAACAGAGTTTGTGGACTTTAACCCTGCCAAGATGTCGGTTATTATTTGCTGCGGGTCTTCGGAGCGCGGGTTATCGCTTGTAATCACAACCATATCAGAGATTTTTTCCGCGATTGCACCCATTTTAGGGCGTTTTGTTGCATCGCGGTCACCGCCGCAGCCAAAAAGACAGATTAATTTGCCGTGTTCCGGCGTAATTTCACGCGCTGAATTGAGAACGTTTTCCAAACCGTCCGGCGTATGGGCGTAATCCACTATCACAAGCGGTTTTTTAGCCACGACTTCAAATCGTCCTGCCACACCTTTGACGTTTTCAAGCGCCTTGAGCGCTGCGTTAATGTCGATTCCCATTGCGATTGCGCTTGTCACTGCCGCAAGAACATTATAAACACTGAACATGCCGTTCATATGCAGGTTAACTTTGTAATCCTGAGCATTGACGCTCAGTGTAAATTCCGCGCCGTTGAGCGAAAAGCTTATATCTCTTGCTGTTACGTCAGCAGGGTTTTTCACGCCGTAAGTGAATTTGCGCACACCTTCCGGAACAACACCCGAAAACCTTTCAGCGTAAAGGTCGTCAGAATTAATCACGGCAAAGCTGCCTTCGCCCAAACCTTTGAACAGGATTGCCTTTGCGTCAAAATACTTGTCCATTGTAATGTGGTAATCCAGATGGTCCTGGGTCAGGTTGGTTAAAATCGCGCCGTTAAAGCGGCATCCGCCGACGCGGTTCTGCTCAAGCGCGTGGGAACTGACTTCCATAACAACATTGTCGATTTTTTCCACATCCTTAATCATTCTGAGCGTTGCCTGAAGCTCGGGCGCCTGCGGTGTCGTGTGTTTTACGTCGCGGTATTCACCGCCGGAGGATAATTTATAGCCTAAAGTCCCGATTAGTGCGCACCTTTGGTTGTTTTCTTCAAAGATTTTCTGGATTAAATGGGTTACGGTAGTTTTGCCATTCGTGCCCGTGATTCCAAGGAAATTCATCCCCATGGACGGCCGGGAATAGAATCTGTCGGCAATATCCGCGATTTTATGCCGCGTATTGTCAACTACGATTTGCGGAATCCTGATGTTCAAAGCCCGTTCAACAAGCAGCGCTGCCGCGCCTTTGTCGATTGCGTTTTGGGCGTATTCGTGGCCGTCTGTGTGCTCGCCGACCAGACACACAAAAATATCACCGGCCTTTGTTGTCTTGGAATCGTACGAAATCCCTGTTATATCAACACTTTTAAAGTTCACAAGGTCTTTATAATCTAAATATTCAATCAGTTCATCAAGTTTCATAATTAAATTTTATCACCAAAACCCATTTCAGGGTAACTTTTTTAATATAAATATACATTTACCCCTTCCCTTTTTTAGACTCTGCCTTGTCGGGTTTAAGGTTCATGATTCGTGCGGTCTGTGTTGCGACTTCGTAGAATATCGGGCCTGCAATCGTGTTGCCCCAAATCGCGCCTTTTTTCGCGCTGTCTACCATAACATAAATCAGCACCTGCGGATCAGAGGCCGGTAAATAGCCGATTGTAGACGTATACGAGTATGGCGTGTAGCCCGAAGAATTTTCTTTAGGCTTTTTTGAGGTTCCGGTTTTCGCCGCAACATTATATTTGTCCATTTTTATGGCAGAATTTCCGTTGTTGACGCTCGCCGCAAGCAGTTTTGTAATTGTCTGCGCAGTTTCGGGCGACACAACTTCGACTTTTTTGATTTTTGTTTCCGCTTCTTCGGGAGAATACTTTATAACGTGCGGGGTTACGCGGACTCCGCCGTTTGCAAGCGCCGAAACCGCCGAAATCATCTGCATTGCCGTGACCGATGTCCCGTAACCGTACGCCATTGTCGCATGAATCCCTTTATCCCAATGATTCCAGTTAGATAATAACCCGGAAGACTCCCCGGGAAGGTCGATTTCTGTTTTCGAGCCAAACCCGAATTTTTTCAAAATATCGTAAAACTCTCTTGCATTCATTGTTTCGGCGACCTTAACCGCGCCGATATTGCTTGAGTGCTCAAGCAGGTATGCCATCGAAATCATTCCGGGATAAGGCCGCTGGTCATAGTCGTAGTTTTTAATTTCCCACTTGCCGATTGTCATTTTGCCCGTGTCAAGGACTTTTGAGTGCTCGTTAATTTTGCCCAGCTCCATTGCGCTCGCGAGCGTAATCGTCTTAAACGTAGAGCCCGGCGGGAAAACATCCGTAAGCGTCCAGTTTTTAATCTCCAAAGGCGCTGCTGTCTTGTAATTGTTCGGGTCATAATCCGGATAAACCGCATACGCAAGGATTTCACCGTTATGCGGGTTCATAACGATTACCGTGCCGCGCAAAGCGTCTTTTTCTTTGATATTTTTTGCAAGCTCTTTTTCGCATATGTGCTGAATCGCCGAATCAATTGTAAGAGTAAGGTTTTCGCCCTTAGGGTTCTTGGTCGTGGCAATCGGGTCGGTCGTAAAATCATATATAATTTTGCCGTCACGCGTTTTTTGGTATTTAACGGTGTTGTTTACGTGCTCCAGCCGGTCTTTTGCAGTGTATTCAACCCCGTTTGCTATGTCCGCGTCAAAGTTGTAATACCCCAAAACATGTGCAGCAAGTCTGCCTTGCGGATATGTGCGCGTGTTTTTCTTGCCCAGACTGATTTCCCGCAAACCCAGTTTAGCAATACGCTCTGCTGCTGCGCGGTCAACGTCTTTTGCAAGCGTAATTACCGGGCCTGATTTTTTAAGCTTTTCAAGCAGAGATTCTTTGGACATTTTCAGAATCGGGGCAAGGGTTTTGGCTAAGTCCTCGGGCGTATGGTCGTAGTCTGCCGGGTGCGCGTAGACATCCGAATAAATCTTGTCTGTTGCAAGTTTCAGACCGTTTCTGTCGAAAATATCCCCGCGCACTGAGAAAATCCGGCCTACACGCTGGCTTTTTGCTTTTGCCCGGTAGTTTTTCAGGTCAATTATCTGGATAAAAAACAGGTATATCAGGAACGACGCCACAAAAAGCACGAAGAATCCGTGCAGCACAGCCAAAGTACGGTCAAACCCCCTGACCCGCCGCTCTTTTTCGCTGAATGTCGATTGTTTTTTTGCCCGCGTTTTCATACTCCTCCTTTCATATTTTAACACAAAATTTTTATGCTATAATATTTCTTATGCTAACAGGACCGTTTTTAGACAGAAATTGGATGGGCCAGAACGCGGATTACAACTCCGCGGATATTGTCATGCTCGGAATGCCGTTCGACGGAACCGTGTCAAACCGTCCGGGTTCAAGGTTTGCGCCGGAGCAAATCCGGCTGGCAAGCTGGGGGCTTGAAGATTACTCGCCGCACTTCGACAAACACCTGCAAGACGTGAACTTTCACGACGCAGGCGATTTGGAATTTCCGCCGGGCAACACTTACAAGTCACTTGACATAATCGAAAAAAATGTCGAAGAAATTTACCGTGACGGCAAAAGAGTTTTCGGAATCGGCGGGGAGCACCTTGTGACTTTGCCGGCGGTTAAAGCGATTTCAAAGTTTCACAAAGACCTTGCCATAGTGCATTTTGACGCCCACACAGACCTGCGTGAAGAATACCTTGGCGAAGAAATGTCGCATTCGACCGTAATCCGCCATATTTCAAAAATC
Organism: Heliobacteriaceae bacterium; assembly: GCA_031267015.1. Lineage (GTDB taxonomy): Bacteria > Cyanobacteriota > Vampirovibrionia > Gastranaerophilales > Gastranaerophilaceae > UBA947. The sequence continues at coordinate 8,547 of JAIRZW010000081.1, forward strand.
GTCGGGCCCGAAAATATTAAACAAATCGGAATCCGCTCCGGCATGAAGGAAGAATTTGATTTTATGCGCAAACACGGCACTTTGATTCATGAATTTTCAGGGCTTGAGCCGTTGAGAGGCAAAAAAATCTTTGTGACGGTTGACTTAGACGTGCTTGACCCGTCCGTAATGCCCGGCACAGGAACCCCGGAAGCCGGCGGCATGGACTTTAACACGCTTGTAGACTGGTTTGCGTACCTAAAGGATTTGGACATTATCGGCTGTGATGTTGTGGAACTTGCACCGGACTATGACGCGTCCGGCGCCTCAACAGTAGTCGCGGCAAAGGTTATAAGAGAACTTTTAATAATATGTTAGACAGAATAAATTTTTTAAAAGATGAAATAAACAAACATAACTATCTTTATTACGTCGAGGAAAACCCCGTAATAAGCGACTTTGAGTATGACAAATTGTTCAAAGAGCTTCAGGAGCTTGAGGAAGCCCACCCGCTGCTTAAGACCACTGACAGCCCGACCCAGCGGCTCGGCTCAATCGGAGAGAAATTTGCCCAGCACAAGCATAAATACAGACTTTACAGCCTTGATAACACTTACAATTATGAAGAGCTGGAAAAATGGTATGAAAAGCTTGAAGCAGAGTACGGCAAGGACGTTGAGCTTGTGTGTGAGTTGAAAATCGACGGGCTTGCCGTGGCGCTCACTTATGAGGACGGGATTTTTGTGCGCGGGGTTACGCGCGGGGACGGCGAAGTCGGCGAGGACATTACAAACAACCTTAAAACAATCAAAGCAATCCCGCTGAAACTCTTTGAAAATGCGAATGTCGAAACGCGTGGCGAGATTTACATGCCAAAATCATCATTTGAAAAGCTTAACGACGAAAATTTAAGAAACGGGGAAAAGGTTTTTGCAAACCCGCGCAACGCAGCCAGCGGCTCTATTCGTCAGCTTGACAGCACGATTACGGCAAAGCGGGATTTGTCGATTTTTATCTATGCCGGTATATTTGAACTCTCAACTATCAACTCGTCGGCTCGACCGCCGCAACCCTCAACTCACTACGACACAATAATGTACCTAAAAAAACTGGGCTTCCGTACCAACCCGAACACAAAACTGTGCAAAAACATCAAAGAAGTAATAAATTACTGCCTTGAGTGGGAGCAAAAGCGGTTTTCGCTTGACTACGCAACGGACGGGGTTGTGATTAAGGTCAATAACCTTGCGTGGCAGGAGGACTTAGGCTTCACGTCGCGCGCGCCAAAATGGGCGACAGCGTTTAAGTTCCCACCGGAAGAAGCGACAACCGTGGTTAAAGAAATTGAACTCGGCATTGGAAAAACAGGCGCAGTAACCCCTGTGGCGATTTTGGATCCGGTTTTGCTTGCGGGAAGCACGGTTTCACGCGCAAGCCTTCATAACTTTGACGAGATTAAGCGGCTTGACCTGCGAATCAACGACACTGTTTTGATTAAAAAGGCCGCGGAAATTATCCCGAAAGTTATAAAAGTCATTGACGACGAGGCGCATTTTGAGCGCGAAGCGTACGTGCTGCCTGAAAAATGCCCCGGATGCAACGCAAGGTTGGTTGAGCGTTCCGGAGAGGTTAATTTATACTGCGAAAACCCGAAATGTCCTGCACAGGTTCGCGCGAAGATTGAATTTTGGGCATCCAAAGACGCAATGGACATCGACCACGTCGGGCCTGCTATAATTCAGCAGCTTTATGAGCGGCAAATGATTGCAATGCCGGTTGATTTGTACCGGCTGGGCATGGAAGACCTTATGCAGCTTGATTTAGTTAAGGAAAAGTCTGCCGCAAATATTTACAACGCAATCCAAAAAAGCAAATCCAACCCGCTGAACCGCCTGCTGACAGCGTTCTCTATAAGAAACATCGGCAAAGAAACCGCGGAAATCCTTGCAAACGAATTTGGCACGCTCGAAAAGCTTCAGGATGCTTCTGTTCCTGACTTTGAGGAGATTAACGGCATAGGCGGCCTTGTGGCAAAAAGCATTTACGAATTTTTCCATAACAAAGAAAACCTTCAAATGCTCAGGGATTTGAATGAACTCGGCATAAATCCGGCGCCGTATCAGACCGCTATTTCCGACAAATTGAAAGGGAAAACATTTGTTTTGACCGGAACATTACAAAATATGTCGAGAGACGAGGCAAGTGAAAAAATCCGCGAAATGGGCGGTAAGCCGCTGTCTGCGGTGACCGGCAACACCTCATATCTGGTTGTCGGAAAAAATCCGGGCTCAAAATTAGTGAAAGCTGAGAAATTAGGTGTTATAATATTGAGTGAAGAAGAATTTCAGGAATTACTAAAATGAGAAAAAACACGAGAGTAGTACAAATAACAGGGTTGCGCGGACTTTTAATCATGGTTTTTATCGGCGTATGTCTTGCGGCCGGGTTTGTTGCGTTTCCGGGTTATGCCGCAATGAGGCTGTGGAACCATTTTTCAACAGACAACTGGGTTCCGGCGATTAACCTTATTCAGGGCACGCTGCTCTGGGCGATTATCGCGATTATTGTCTATATGGCAAACTGCAAAGATAAATACCTTGTCACAATGAGGCATTCGTCAGAGCTTTCGGAAGAAGAACTTCAAAAACTAATGGAAAAAATAAAGATTCAGGCACCGAATTTTATTACGGAAGAAGAAAAGGAAATGAAAAAGTAAAAAAGGGGGTAAGTGTATGAAGAAGACATTAGCAGGGCTATTAGTAGCATTGTTTGCAGGAAGCGCAGTCATTGCAGCGACTTCCGAAACGATTCCGCCAAAAGACGACCGCGGAACACTTTCGCTGCGAACCTCGGCAAACAAAGAAATAGCGCCGGACGTTGCGGACGTAACCATTGTTATCCAGACCAAAGACAGCAAGTCTTTGCAAAAAGCTGTTGAAGACAACAAAGAGATTTCCAACAAGATTCAGGCGGCGTTAAAGGGCATGATTAACCCGGCAAAAGGCGATTATATTAAGACAGAGAATTACAGCGCAAGCCCGGATTATTATTACACAAAAGACGGAAAGCAGACAATCAAAGGCTATACGGTTAATAACAATATCAGAGTAAACACCCGTGAGCTTGAAAAAGCCGGTTCAATGATTGACAAATCCTTTGAACTCGGCGCAACATCACTGGGCGGGCTTAATTTTTCGGTTTCGTCATACACAAAAG
>JAIRZW010000090.1 GCA_031267015.1 Heliobacteriaceae bacterium
ACCAATCTTTACACAGTCGCCGGGCGTGCCTGTGGTTACAAACGTTCTTTTTGCGCCGTAAGACGTATCTAATTCCTCAACACGCAAAGGTGTGTGAAGCGTCAGCGAATGTCCTGCCGCACTGCGCTCTCTGTCAGGCGCGATTACATATACATCATTCTCCGCTGACAAAGCCTCTGTTAATGCCCGTATTCCGTTTGCAGCTATTCCGTCATCGTTTGAAATCAGTATTCTCATGCCTTCTCCTTTTTAATTGATAGTAACACAAAAATAATAAGTCATACAATAGGCCGGATTGCTTCGCCGCTTACGCTTCTCGCAATGACGGAGTGTTAACTTTTGTAACAAAATATAAGATTAATAGACAAGCTATAGCAATTATATATAACAAGTATTTTTTACATGTATATAACACGAGGAAAAACGCTTTAAAGGAATCACAAAAATTTTAAAGCACACACACTACACTTCACACTATTACGAGGGATGTTAAGATTTTCCAATTTTACATCTCTTTTTTTTGCGAGTGAGCAGAGGGCGAACGGCGCCGCGACGGCGGCGACGTGCAGACCCGTTTATTGCGAACGAGCTGCGCTTATTGGCCAATTTGCTATCTCTAAAAAATTATTGACTCGAAGCTCTGTTTGTAATATTTTGTAATAACAATGAACAGCGAGACTCAAAGCACAACCAAAATTAGAAGTGAACTCAGGGAGTTACACTCTTTTGATATTTTTGATACGCTGGTTACAAGAAGGGTTGCCGAACCAAAAGGCATTTTTGCAATAATGCAAAATATTCTTATTAGCAAATCCGACAGTTTTCTTGCACGCAACTTTTACCGAATAAGAGTGCATGCAGAAGATTTTGCCGGAATGATTGCGCTTAGCACGTCTACATCCGGCGAAATTAATCTTGACGAGATTTACGCAATAATACAATGCAACTATAATCTTACACCTGAAGAAACCGACTCTTTAAAACAGCTTGAAATTGAAACTGAAATCAAGAACCTGATTCCTCTTGAGCAAAATGTTTCATTATTAAAAAGACTCGTTACGGAAGGGAAAAATGTTGTTTTAATATCGGATATGTACTATTGCGCGCAGGATTTGTACCGCATTTTAAGCCATATAGACCCGGTTTTTGAAAATATAAAAATATATGTTTCGTCAGAATACAGAGCGTCTAAGCGGGACGGTATTTTATACGATATTGTGCAAAATGAACAAAACCCGCAGGGCTGGACGCATTACGGCGATAACCGTTATTCTGATATCAAAAAAGCAAGCCTGCGCGGGATTAATACAGTTTATCTCAAGCAGGAAAATTTAATGCCTTATGAAGAAAAATTGCTTAAAACATATCCTGACAATATGTATTTTCAGGCCGGTGTCGGCAGCGCAAGATTAGCACGTATGAATAAAATCAGCAATAATCAGGATAAATATAATTTTGGCGCTTCTTTTGCAGCTCCGATTTTATACAATTATATGGACTGGGTTATACAGCAGTCGCTGAAACAGGGCTTTAAGACCTTATATTTTGTTGCAAGAGACGGTTATGTGCCTAAATTAATCGCTGATATTATTATTGAAAAAAGGAATTTGGATATTAAAACCAAATATATTCACGGCTCGAGATTAGCCTGGAGAATTACTTTAGAAAACAGCGAATGTAAAAACTTGCTGTTATCATACTTTAAACAAGAAATAGACTTAACCGAAAAAAATATCGTATTTGTTGATATACAGGGTACCGGCAAAACGGCTGATTATGCTGCGGACTTGCTTAACGAGTTAACCGATTGCACTGTTTATTCATTTTACTTAACAAGTCATGACGTAAAACAGGCAGACAATTCCATAAAACTGTGTTATCTGGCAAGTACAAAATACCATTCAGATTGGCCGGAATTGTTATGCAGAACAACCTACGGACAAACATTGCGCTACGAGGCAAACGGCGATAAAATTGAGCCGGTAACAGAGCAAATTGACAGCAAACAAATTATAGAATGGGGATTCAATGAGTATATCGACGGAATAATGAAATATACTGCGGCAATGGCTGACGCTGAAATGTCAAACCATACTTCATTTAATACTTTAAATTTATATTGTGAATACAATGATTATTTGTACAACCATTTAGACAGACAAACCGCGCAAATAATAGGGAAAATTCCGTTTGCTGCCATAGGTTCCGAATCAACTATGCAGGAAGCAGCACCTGATATTCATCTGTTTAAACTGCTGCTTTGCTTCTTATTCTGCCAAAAGAATAAAGATATCCTTAAATTTCCGTTTATTTCTCAGGCAAGGTCAGGCAAATTGAGTAACAAATTTCAAAAATTCATGCACGATTTCCCGACAATACAAAAACTTTTGTTTAATGTATGTATTCATAAGAAAAAACAAGACGCATATATAAGAATTTTAGGTATAAAGATTTCTTTTTCGCATTTGTTGTGGAAATAACCAAAAGCGATTATTTAGAAGAAAAAACAAACACTTCCGCGAGCAAGCCGCGTTTGCGATTGCGGAACTTAATTTCGCGTACTGTTGAAACTTCTTGCTTTTCAGGCTTCTGGTAATTGATTAAAAATCTCATAAATTCAGGGCTGAACATAACACTATTCCTTTCACACATATATATAAAAACACAAACCGTAAATTTATTGCCTGTTTTTTCAATAAAAATTTACATAACGTAAAACTCTGCGCCTCCTCGCAATGACATGGTTTATTGTAAACTTTTGTAACGAAATTTAGCTCTCGCTGCAATTTCATGGAAATTAAATACTTTATATATATATAAGTAAACATGAGTATTAATTTTAATGTAAGGAGATATACTATGGCACAAGTTGATAAAATAATAGCTGCTGGACTTGGTGACAAACCTACGATTCAGAAAGCCGGTGAGACGGCGGCGGTAGCTTACAATTCTACTCCAAATTCTACATTTAACGAATATTATGTACCAAAAGCAGAGCCGGGACAATCAGTCTTTACTATGGGCGGTGGTGATGGTGCGGTTGTAGGCTAACTTTGCAAAACAATTTTATTTATATTAAAATAGTCCTCGAAAGAGGACTATTTTATGCTTTTAACGATTGATACAGGAAATACTAATATAACGCTCGGGCTTTTTGACGAGGACGCGCTGGTTGAGGAGTACAGACTGGCGTCAGACAAGGACTTGCCGCTTGAGGAATACGAGGTGCTTTTTAATTCGCTTTTCAAAGACTACAATATTGACGGGTGCATAATTTCGTCCGTGGTTGAGGAGTTGAATGACAAACTTCAGGCCGCGGTTAAGAACGTTCTTAGACTGGAGCCGTTGTTTTTGACGCCGTATGTGAATACAGGGATTAAGATTAAGCTTGATAATATTGACGAAATTGGCGCGGATAGGATTGCGAATGCGGCAGGGGCTTATATTTTGTACGAACATCCGGTAATCGTCGTGGATTTCGGCACTGCAACCTCGTTTGATATTGTGAATGCATCCGGGGAATTTCTGGGCGGGGTGATTGCGCCGGGCATAAGCCTCCAAATGAAGGCTTTGAACAAGTTTACGTCTAAGCTGCCAAGGATTGACGCTGCTATTTCAAAGTCGGCAATCGGCCATAACACAACAGATGCAATACTTTCAGGTGTAATCCGAGGCACGGCAGCCATGATTGACGGGCTTGTGGAACAGTGCGAAAAAGAACTCGGCGCAAAAGCGGTTCTCGTTGCGACCGGCGGGTATTCGGGGCTTATTGCAAACTACCTCAAGCGTCCGTTTGATTTTATTAATCCGTCGCTTACGCTGGACGGCCTGCGGC
>JAIRZW010000091.1 GCA_031267015.1 Heliobacteriaceae bacterium
GGATGAATAAAATTATAAATGAAATCTTTAATCCGTTCATAACTCCTTTTTTGTCATTCTGAAGAATCTCTTAGTCTTTATCTATTTTAGAAATAAGTTCTTCGCAGGCATAAATATCAAACTTTGTCTGACTGAGCATAAGGGTTTCTGCGATTAGCAGGGCCGTCGGAACAAGCGCCGTAATCAAACTCAAAAACATTCCGCGCAAATCACCGCCGATTTCGGTCATGAAATACGAAATATTCATTGTAAATTCTATAAGAATAATCGAGCACGCGATTGTCAGCAATCGGATTTTTTCGGAATTCAGCTTCCTAACACCCTCAAGCCCGAAAATGGTTACGCCGTGGTGAAGATAATCCGTAAACCCGTCCTGCTTAAGTACCTGCGACCCTTGAATTTTCTTTGCATTCACAAACGCGCTTACGAACGAAAAGAACGCAAAAATTATCAGGAACGTTGCGAGCGTAAGGAACACCGGGCTTATGCGCAGGCCCGAAATCCGGAGCCAGCCGGCCGCTTCCGGGAAACACATCGCAAGAGTGTTCGAAACCCCATACGCCAAAACCGGCGCGGTCAGAATCCCCAGAACCATTTCCCCGAATGACTTTAATTGCAGGTTGAATAATTTATCTTTAATATTTTGGATTCTTGTTTTGCTCAAACCGTTAATATAGCTGTCTATCCAGCGGCGGTAAGTTCTCAAAACCGCCTCAAAATCTTCGCGGTACTCGTATTTATTCAATTCCAGTGACAATTCGCTGCTGCTGTTCTTAAAATACCCGCACCCGAGCGCAAGCATGGTCAGGATTCCGGTGAAAAAGAACGAAATAAACACCGCAAAAGTCAGAAAATTATTCACGTTCATAAAATAAACCAGATTAACAACATAAATCCCCAGCATAAACAAAAGCGAAGTCCAGAGCATAAAACCCCTTGCAAGCCGCGCAGACGCGCTCACTTCCTTGTGCAAATGCAGGTAAACGCCCTGTTTGAGCAGCAGACAAACCCCGTAAATCAGCGCCGTATAAATAAACCAGACTTTCAAATTGGTCGGAAGGTGCAGATAGTTTGCGGATTCCTGAATCGAAAGCCCCATAAGATAGTTAGACACGCCGAAAGCACAGACCAGCGCGCTGAAAAACATTGCCGCATGCAGGAACATGCTCGTCTTAACGTTTGAAGACAGCTTCTGCTGAATGTCGTTTATGTTGAATGCGACCTGTTTAATAATCGCTACGCGTTCTTTTTCAAAATCCGCTTCTTGTGTTACTATTTCCATAATTTGTTCCTTTTTCTTTTGCCCCCCTTGCAAGGGGGTAGGGGGGATTACCTTCCGATTGCCTTTAAAAACCGTCTTATCGACTTATCAAAATTCTGTTCGGGCGAAACAATCAAGTGCTCTTCGCCAAGAACAGGGGTTAATTTTTCTTTTACAAGGTCGAGTTTTTGCGGGTGCGCGTCCAAAAACATCATTGAAACGTCCGGCGCCTGCTGCTTAACGTTTGCAGTCTGCGCGTCCAAAGTATCCCAGTTAATCTGTTTTTCCACTGCACCCTCGTTTTCCAAATCTCCTATAACCACAATCGCCGGGACATAGCCGAGCTTTTTCATATTCAAAGCATGCGAGAATGCTTTTTTCATTGCAAGTCCGTACGCAGTGCCGTAATCCTTCGGCTCAAACTTTGTAAACGCGTTCATAGCCTTGTTTATAGCGCTTCCGTTCATCGGCGAACCCTCATAAATAAGGTATGAATCCTCAGAAACCTTTAGGATTTTGATTTGGTCTTCGGGGTCAAGCAGGTTGCAGATTTGGCGCAGCATCTTCTTTTCCGCCGGAATCCGTTTTTGGTTTGACGCGGAAGAATCCATCACAAAAATCACGGCCGCCGGATGAAACTCGTCCACCTTGAGCCTTTTCAGCCCTGACCAGATAAGCTTTCCTGCAATCAAAAGCCCTAATATGAGTAATACTACTGTTATAACTCTTTTGTTCAATTTCATCTTCACCTAAAATTTTATCATATTATAAGTATTAAATCAAATCTCATAATCAAGTCCGTGTTTTTCAAACAATCCGTTAAAAAAATCATGGTTTTTACGTACGATTTTATTTGGCAATTCCATATAAATACCATATTCATCAGCAGCGTAATCAAATTTTAGTTTCTCATTAAACGGAAGCGCCTCCAAAGTTGGCCGCGTTAATATTGATTCCAGATTATTCTCCAGCATATGTATAACCTGTGTTAATCTGAGTATTATTCCCAGCCCGCGGCGCTTATATTCCGATTCCACATCTGTGCGTATACTGTTCAAAAACCGGTCTGTTGCAGAATGGCATTTCCCTGCGCAAACACCGTTATTATCAAAAATAGCTGCATTAATACGCGACGGGGCACTGTCAAAGTTTAAGACAAAAGGCTTGCCATTATTATCCAAAACTTTTGCAGCTTCCATAATTCTGTATTTACCGGCATTAAATATTTTCATAATTATATTAAAACCTGCTAAAAAAATTTTTGCTACCTGTGCAGAATTATTAACAAAATTTAACTTGCATGGCCTGAATATACCTTATGAACACGATTTTTACATATACGGCTCCACGCTGACCGGCTCCAAAAGCTTTAGTTCAAAATTGGTACCGTTAGGAATCCATACGTCTTCGCCTTTTCGCACAGCCCCTGTCAGACCGCCGCCTGCCGCGCCCATGCTTCCGTAAATCAGCATTGAATGCCCTAAATCCGTACCGCCGCTCAGCGCACTGAACACAAGCCCGGTTAAAACCCCAAGCGCCGTGCCTACTGCCACATCGCGCGTCATTTTCAAGGCGCGCCTGCTGCCGTCTGATTTTATATAAATTTTTTCAGTCCGGATTTCTATCGGATTGCCGGACTCCGGCATTATTTGGTTAAAAGAAATCTCGATTGTTCCGTCGCCGTAGGCATACGTCGCTGAGCGCGCATTTGTCGCAGCCCCGTAAACAAGGCTTCCGCGCGGCGCCAAAATCGTACCTTTATAAACCCAGTTTTCAGTCAAAACCGCCAGAATACGGTCGTTTTTCTCAACGCTGCCCGAACTTATGCCGGAATCAAAAGTAACCTGAATCGGTGTTCCGGCAGGCACATTGACAACCGAGCCGTACAAGGTTTTTTCACGGTTCATGGGGTCGTATTCCGGTAAGACAAGCGGCGGCGGGGCCACAGTGAATTCAGCCGGCTGCACCTCCTGCATTAGCACGTTTTCCGGCTCAGGGGAATCCTCAAACGCAAAACAAGGCGCCAGCACCAGCTGCAAAGATATTAAACTTAACAAAATTTTCTTCACACTCATATTATGATATAGTATATAACGAAAAACAATTTAATTGTGTTCAAAGGAGAAATTTTGTGGAATTATTAACAGTTTTTATCATATCGTATTTAATCGGGTCGATTCCGACGGGCTACATAATCGTGAAATTATTTACGGGCCAAGACATCCGCGAAACCGGCTCGGGCTCGACAGGCGCAACAAATGTAAAAAGAATCATGGGCAAAAAATGGTTCTTTATAACCCTTTTGCTTGATGCGTTCAAGGGCGCGCTTCCGGTTGTTTTGGCGGCAACATTTACAACTGCTTTTGCTGATATCGGTTTGCTGCCGGTTGTTGCTGCAATTGCGGTAATCTTAGGCCACAGCAGGTCAATTTTCCTGAAATTCACGGGCGGAAAGTCTGTCGCGTCAGGCGTGGGAACGATTTTAGCGCTGAATTGGCAGGTCGGGCTGATAATTGCAGGAGTTTGGGCGGCCGTAACCTGGTTTTCAAAATACGTTTCTCTGGGCTCAATTATCGCGCTTGCGCTTGCGCCGTTGCTGATGTTCTTCTTCAAGGAGCCTGTTGCCTACATCTGCTATTGCGGCCTTGGCGCAATTTACATAATCTACCTCCA
>JAIRZW010000096.1 GCA_031267015.1 Heliobacteriaceae bacterium
GTCGGAAAAATCGAAAACCTCATCATTTAAGATTTTTTCGATTACAACAGGGTACAAAGCGTGTTCTATTGCGTGGATTTCGCGTTCAAATTCGTCAAAATGTGTCAGATTCCCGATTAAAACCGGGTATTGTGCGATGATTTTGCCGCAGTCAATGTCTTTTTCAACCCAATGAACCGTAACCCCGCTCACCTTTACTCCTGCCAAATACGCTTGTTTAATTGCATCTTTGCCTTTGAACGCAGGCAAAAGCGACGGGTGGATGTTCACAAACCTTCCCAGCGCAAGCACTTCAGGCGGAAGAATCTGCATGTAACCTGCAAGAACAATTAAATCAAATTTATTTTTAGTAAAATATTCAAAATTTTGCTCAAACGGCAAATATTTGTGCTGTACATTCAGCTTTTGTGCGCGTTCAAGAATGTAAGCGTCTTCGACGTCTGAAAGGCAGGTTATCTCAACGGAATCCCCAAAATGCTGTGCGACGGCTTCAAAGTTGCTTCCGTTACCGGAACCCATTACTGCTATTTTCATATAACTTCTCCAAATTGTAAAGCTGGCTCATAAAATTCTCCAAAAACTCGTCGGGCTGTACGTCAACACCTTCAAGGTTAAGGGCGGTTGAGGGCCGGTCGATTTGTGCTAAATCCTCTTTGTGAGCGTGAAGATTAACCCCGATGCCGATAATCACCCACTTTAGGTTTTGGCCTTGTGTTGCGGACTCGCAAAGGATTCCGGCAGCTTTTTTCCCGTTAATCAAAACATCGTTAGGCGGTTTAATTTGAGGTTGAAGCCCGTATTCTTCAAGTACAGAGCATATTGCCCGCGCAACAGCAAGTGTGAGGCCGCCGGACATTTTAACGTTCTTTAAAACTATTGAGGCAAAAAGGTTCCCGCTGCCCAGGTCAACCCATTTGCGCTCAAACTGACCGCGGCCGCCTGTCTGGCGTTTTGCGCGGATTACGGTTCCATGCGCCAAATCATCAATGTTTCTTTTTGCGTATAAATTCGTTGAGTCAATTTCTTCAAGTAAAATCATGTTTTTATATTAACATAATTGAAAAACTTTTTTTTGGTGTATAATAGACATTAAAAAGGGAGAGTGCATGGAGCATTGGATTTATAGCTTTAATATTGCAGGACACGGCTTTAGCGTGAACATGGATACGCTTATTACAATGTGGCTTACAATGTTAATGTTGATTGTTCTTGCGCTGTTCACGACCCGCAAAGCCTCACTGGTGCCGACAAAAATGCAGGTTGCGGCAGAAGGAATTATTAATTATTTTGTTGACATTGCGAAGTCCGGTATGGGTGAGAAAGCAGCAATGCAGCATGCGCCGCTTATACTGACGCTGTTTTTCTTTATCCTGACAGCGAATCTGGTCGGGCAGCTTCCGTGGCACCTGATTCACCTGCATCATGGGGAATTGGCGTCGCCTAACAACGACATAAACATGACAGCCGCAATGGCCCTTGTGGTGTCGATTTATTACATATTCTACGGGGTTAAGGCAAGCGGATTCAGGTTTTTCTTCCACGGATTCAGTCTGGAAGGAATCATAATCTCGCTCGTAGACCTTTTAGAACATTTCGTAAGACCGTTTTCACTGGCAATGCGGCTTTTTGCCAATATTCTCGCCGGGGAAATCCTGGTATTCACATTTGTGGGCTTTTGCGCCTACATTCTGCCTTTGCCGTTTATGCTTTTTGAGATTTTTGTGGCATTAATTCAGGCGCTGGTATTTACATTACTTTCAATGACCTACATATCATTATCAATACAAACAAGTAACGAACATTAAACATAAGGAGACAAATTATGACAGCAGAACAAGCAGCGCAAGCGGCAACACAAGCAGTAGCACAAGGTATGGACCTTGCTAAACTCGGAGCGGGTATTGCAATCGGATTTGGCGCAATCGGCGGAGGTTTGGGCCTCGGTATTGCAACAAAAGGCGTTCTGGACGCGGTTTCAAGACAGCCGGCAATTAAAGATGAAGCGTTCAAAAACTTCCTAATCGGCGCAGGCCTCGCAGAAGCGACAGCTATCTATGCGCTCGTTGTGGCGCTACTATTAATCTTTAGTTAGGTGCACAGTGATTCAATTTAACGCAACATTTTTAATAGCAATGATAAGCTTTGCCTTGTTTATTATTATAATGAACAAGATATTTTACCAGCCTGTTTTGAAAATCATGAAAGAACGGCAAAAGTTTATTGACGCTAATTACAATGATGCAAAGAGCAGCAACGCTAAGACAGAAGCGATTTATACGGAAAAAGAAGAACGGCTGGGCAAGTCCGCAAGGGATTCCAAGGCAATCGTGAACGGTAAAGTCAATGAAACCAACGATACTGCGCGTACAATGCTGGATTCTGCCAAGAAACATGCGGCCGGCCAGATTCTTAAAGCCAAATCAGAGCTTGAAGCCCAGCAGCAGACGGTAACGCCTGATGTTAATGAGCTTGCGCAGGCTGTTTCCGCTAAAATTCTGGGAGAAATGTGATGTGGGATTATATTGTTAAAAGCAACGCATTTAATTTTCTGATTATGATTCTGTTTTTCGTTTGGATTGACAGTAAAGTCCACTTTGCAGCGCTTTTGAATAACTTCAAAAACAAGGTAATTGAAAACATTGAAAAATCCAAAGCGGAAAAAAGCACGGCGCACTCAGAATTGAAGTCCGCGAAAAAAGCAGTCGAAAACCTTGACAATGAGATTAAAGCGCAGATTGAAACAGCGCACGGGCATGCGCAAACTCTGTCCGAAAAAATTCTGGATGAAACGCGCGAAAAGGTTGAACAGATTACGGCGGGAATCCAAAAGGCGGTTGAGTCCGAAGAAAAGACTATTTCAGGAAAAATAATCGCCAAGGCGGTTCAGGAGTGCGTTGGATTAGCGCAAAATAATATTATTACGCTGCTTGAACAAAACCCGCAGCTGCACGAAAAATATATCAACGAAAGTATTGATAGTCTGGAGGTTCTATGAAGACAACATATTCACAAATAA
>JAIRZW010000032.1 GCA_031267015.1 Heliobacteriaceae bacterium
AAGACGGCCGTATAGAGATTACGACAAGCCCTTATTATCATCCGATTCTTCCGATTCTTGTTGATATAAAAGACACTTATGCGGGCGCTGACCTGCCTGACGACCTTCACATGGCGCAAGACGCAAAAGCACAGGTTAAGCATGCGCTTGATCGTGTTGAAGCGCTGCTGGGCAAGCGTCCGTCCGGGATTTGGCCGTCTGAAGAAGGCGTAAGCCCTAAAGTGCTGGATTTGCTTTCGCAGCTCGGTGTAAAATGGACTATTTCCGATGAAGGCGTTCTTTCCAATTCAATAAATAAGGAATTTGTGCGCGACTTCAACTGGCATATGGAAAACCCTTACCCCTTGCTGAAAGCCTATAACTATAAAGGTATGAATATATTTTTCCGTGATTCCGTAATCCCTAATTTAATCAGTTTTGAATATTACAATCAGGATTCCGAGGCCGCCGCAAATGATTTATATGAAAGAGTGAAGGTTATTCAAAGCCGCCTTCTGTCGTCGCCTGACGAAAATCATCTTCTGACAATAGCAATGGACGGCGAAAACTGCTGGGAAAACTATCAGGATGACGGCCGTATTTTCCTGTCCAAAGTATATGAGCTTATTGAAAGCGACGACTCTTTAGAAACAGTTCTGATAAGTGATTTTCTGGCGCAGGCTCCGCCGAAAACCCTTACGAAACTGTCTGCGGGCTCCTGGATTAACCATGATTTTAAAATCTGGATAGATGAGCCGATGAAAAACCTTGCGTGGTGTTATTTAAATAGTGTTCATACTGATTTTTCCAAATACATAAAAGAAAACCCTCACAATCCGAACATAGAGCTTGCGCGCCGTGAATTGTACATCTGCGAGGGCAGTGACTGGTTCTGGTGGTACGGCGAACCAAATAACTCCGGGCATGATAACCTTTTTGATTATATTTTCCGCGAACACCTGAAAAATGTTTACATTTACCTTGGAATTGATGTACCTGAATTTCTTGACCAGGCTCTGCTCGGGCCAATAGATAAGCATTCAAGATATCCTCGCTGCGGTTTTACTCCACAGCTCGACGGAAGCTCTGAAAGCGACGCGCAATGGCTCAATGGCGGCTGTATTGAGATATCCGGCGGGCCTGTGCTTAACGAAATGAGGGTTTTCGACAAAATTTGTTTTGGCTCGGATAAGGAAAACGTCTACTTCAGGCTGTATTTTAATTCTTATACAAAAGACCCAAAACAAATCAACCAGCTTTATATTTATACGAGAAACCGCAACAAACATCAGGTTTTGTCGCCGGTGAGGGTAATCCATAAAACAAAAAACACGCTTCCTTTGGCGCGTGAAAAGTTTCATAATGAAGTAGTTATTTCTGTGTGTAACGGCGAAGCTGCCCAGATAAGAGCAGCATCAGCAATTGGCAGCAGCTTATGGGCACTGTCACCTTCGTGGGGTATGACAACCGTATGCGGCGAGGTTATCGACATAAGCATATCATTTAATAAATTAGATATAGCGCCCGGTGATGTGCTGGAATTTTTATTTGTCAATGCAAACTATGGCGTGAATGATTTTTACCTGCCGAACGACATGCTCCTGACGCTTCGGCGCGAAGCTTAAGTCATTGCTGGAAGGTGCGCGGCGCCAACGCGGCAATCCTACGAACGTCATTGCGAGGAGGCGTGAAACGCCGACGAAGCAATCCATACGAATTTTTCCGGTTTACTTCGTATCGGATTGACCTCTGTCGTGCTTAATATTTATTTTGATTTGCTGCTCTTGACAAATCTCAAAATGTATTATATAAGTAAGAGTAGTTACATTTTGTAATGAATGTAGAACAAAAAAGAAAGGTAGAAGATTATGAGAAAAAATTCAGGTTTCACACTTGCAGAGGTTTTAATTACACTCGGCATTATCGGGGTAGTAGCGGCACTGACCATGCCGACGCTGATGAGTTCAACGCAAGGCGCGCAGTACAAAGCAGCTTACAAGAAAGCCTTGTCCGCATTGAACCAAATGGTCACACTTAATGTTGCATTGGATGATTTCAATTTCGCAGAAACCCCAACAGGAGGAACACTAACAGGCACAGGTTACGCAACCAACATGTACGGTATGATTAAAGCTCGCATGAATGTTGTTAAAACTTCTGCAACCACCACCGGTTATGCAATTACAGAGGGTGGAACGGCATTCACACAAAATGCAGCAAACAACTACACAATGTTTTTCAATGATGGTATTGCATTCAGCTTCCCTGTGGCTACCGGCGCGTGTGTGTCAGGTCCAACTCAGGCTCACTCAGCATATTGCAAAGGTTTTATTGACGTAAACGGTGCAAAAGCGCCTAACAAAATTGTTACCGGCGATAACTGTACAACAGGAAGCACAAATTGTGTTGTTACTAATCCAACAGATGTATACCCGGTTGTATTCTATGACCAAACATTACTTCCTAACTCAGAGGCAGCCAGAGCAGTATTGTACGGCAAGTAATTAAAAAAATTTGAATCTTTTTGGCCGGGGTATTTACGAAACTGCTCCGGCTTTTCTTATTCCCTCTCCCCTGCGTGGGAGAGGGCTAGGGTGAGGGGGTTACTTTCCGGTATGACCAAACCCGCCAGCGCCGCGCACGGTTTCGCTCAACTCTGCATGAACCTCGATTTGCGCCTGCTCAACGCGCGCAATAATCATCTGCGCAACCCGTTCGTCAGGCTGGATTGCGTAAGTTTCATTTGAAAGATTCACAACCGGAATACAAACCTCGCCGCGGTAATCTTCGTCAATAGTACCGACACAGTTAATCAGCGTGATTCCGTGCTTAATCGAAAGCCCTGAGCGCGGCCGGATTTGGGCCTCGTACCGGTGTTCAAGCTCAATCTTAATCCCCGTCGGAATAAGCGCTCTTTCCAGCGGCCCAAGCACAATCGGCTCACTAACCGCCGCGCACAAATCCATTCCGGCTGCGCCCGATGTCTGGTATTGCGGCAAATGCCTGTTATGCGGTAACCGTTCGATTTTTAATATCATTTTCCACCTTTTCTAATACTTCATCCAGTTTTGCCGCGTCCTTAACCCCGCCCTGTGCAAAATTCGGTCTTCCGCCGCCGTTAGCGCCTGTTGCTTTTGAAATTTCCGACACGATTTGTCCTGCATTGAAACCTTTTTTCACAAACCCGTCAGAAACACGCGCAGTCACTGAGGTTTTAGAAGCAAGTACAATAATACTTTCACCAAGCTTTTTTGCCAAAGCCTCCGCGCCGATTTTCAGGTCACCCTCGTTAACACGTGTAATAAGCAGCTTTCCTATGTCAAAGTCATTGGCTTTTACCGACATTTTGGCGAATTCCCGGCGTGCAGACTGTTCACGCACATGAGCAATCTCTTTTTGCGTATCCTTGTATTTTCCGTCCAGTTCTGTAACGCGTCTTTTCTCATTCTCAATCAATTTATTCAAAACCTCATACGCCGCCTTTGACACCGCAAGCTCAATCCTGCGTGTTCCTGCCGCAATCGCGCTTTCGGAAATAATTTTCGCAAGCCCCATATAGCCGGTGTTTTGCGCGTGGGTTCCGGCACAAAGCTCTTTTGAAATGCTGCCCATGGTAACAACGCGCACCACTTCGTCGTATTTTTCGCCGAACAACGCAATCGCGCCCGTGCGTTTTGCTTCTTCGATTGCCATTTCAACCGTGCAAATGTCAAGCCCTTCCCAAATCCAGTTGTTCATAATCGCCTCAACATCAGCAATTTCGCGCGAAGTCATTGCGCGAGAGAACGAAAAGTCAAACCGCGTGCGGTTTTCTTTAACCTGCGAACCCGCCTGCCTAACCTCATCGCCCAGAACCTTAATCAGCGCAGCTTGCAGCAAGTGCGCAGCCGAGTGATGAAGCCTTATCTGGGCGCGCCGCGCCTCGTCGATTCGGGCTTTCACGCTGTCGCCGATTATAACCTCACCGTTAATCACGTTTGCGCGGTGCACAAACAATTTATTAACCTTAAACGTAGTAAGCACTTCGGCTTTAAGGTTTTCGCCTTCAAGGATTCCCGTGTCGCCGACCTGCCCGCCGGATTCCGCATAGAAAGGTGTCTTGTCAAGAACAATATCCGTATACCCGTTACCCTCAACTGCCGCAATGATTTTGGCGTTTTCGCATGTGCTGTGGTAGCCCGTGAAATTTGTTGAGCCAAACTCATTCTCAATCGCAACATATTTAAGGTCGTCCGTAAGACTAATTTTCGCTGCCGCGGCCTTCGCGCGCTCCTTTTGCTTCCGCATAGCCAGCTTAAAGCCCTGTTCGTCCACCTTTAAGCCGCGTTCTTCCGCGATTTCCTTTGTCAGTTCAAACGGAAACCCGTATGTGTCGTACAATTTAAACGCATCTTCGCCGCTGATGTCCGCGGTAAACTCTTCAAGCATTTTGTAGCCGCGGTCAAGCGTTAATTTAAACCGTTCTTCCTCTTTTTTAATCGTGTTTTTAA
>JAIRZW010000109.1 GCA_031267015.1 Heliobacteriaceae bacterium
GTGCACGCAGCATGGGCGATTAAGAAAAACGGATATAGGTCATTAATCGTAAACTCAAACCCTGAAACGCTTTCGACTGATTTTGACGTTGCGGACAAACTGTTTTTCGAGCCAATGAACATTGAAAACGTGATGAATATTATAAAACGCGAGAACCCGGCCGGCGTAATGGTACAATTTGGCGGGCAGACAGCGATTAATTTAGCGCCGCAGTTAGCTAAAAGAGGGGTTCAGATACTCGGAACATCACTGGAATCAATCAACATGGCAGAAGACCGCAGGCTTTTCGAGGCACTGTTAAAAGAACTTGAAATCCCGCAGCCAAAGGGCGTGGCGGTCAGAACAACCGATGAAGCGCTTAAAGCTGCGCAAGAACTCGGCTTCCCGCTGTTGGTACGGCCTTCTTATGTAATCGGCGGCCGCGGAATGCAGGTTGTGTATGATGAAAACGAGCTGCTGACGTACTTTAAGTCGGCCTTGCAGTTCTCCGACGAGCACCCTGTCTTAATTGACCAGTATATTGAAGGCACAGAGCTTGAATTAGACGCAATTAGCGACGGCAAAAACGTCCTAATCCCGGGCATAACCGAGCACATCGAACGGGCGGGCGTGCATTCGGGCGACAGCATGGCGATTTATCCGACCCGGAATATTAAGCAGGAAGTTTTGGACAGCCTTGTGGATTATGCGGAAAAAATTGCCAAAAAGCTTGAAATTAAAGGCCTTTTCAATATTCAGTTTGTTATGAAAGACGACAAGGCTTATATTATCGAGGTTAACCCGCGCGCGTCGCGCACAGTGCCGATTATGAGCAAGGTTACGAGTATTCCTATGACGGATATTGCGATTAATGCAATTCTCGGCAAATCCATTGTTGAACAGGGTTACACTCCGGGATTGTATAACACGACCGACCTTGTGTGCGTGAAGGTTCCTGTGTTCTCGTTCCAAAAGCTTAACCGGATTGACCCTGCGCTTGCGCCTGAAATGAAATCAACGGGTGAAGTGCTCGGCGTGGATTACGTGTATGAGAGAGCGCTTGTGAAGGGATTTTTGGCGGCCGGCTATCACTTTCCGCAAACCCGCGGGGAGGTCTTGGTGTCGCTCAACGACCATACAAAGCCGCAAGCCGTTGATATGGCGCGCACTTTGGTTGAATCGGGTTACATAATCGTTGCCACGACCGGCACGCACAAGTTCCTCAAAGAGCACGGCATTGAGTCGCGAGAAATCAAGCATTTTAACCTAGAAAACATTCAGGATAAAATGAAAAAAAAGCAGCTGGCATTCATTATCAACACTCCGACCGCTAATTCAAACACTGCCCGTCAGGGCTCGGAAAACCGCGGATTTTTGCTGAGAACGCTTGCGGAAATCTATTCCACACCGTGCTTCACATCGATTGACACGGCCGGAGCTTATTTGGAAGCGCTCAGTTTCTATGTCAAGAACCCAAAACTAAGCTACAACAGCATAGACAAGTACCGCACAAACAACGTTTGCACGATATAACCGTAGGTTGAGCATACTTGCTCAACAAGAAAAGTCGGCAACCCTATTTTGTCAGGCTGGTAAGCCCAACCTACTTACTCTTGTTACCAAGGATAATCGTCTTTTATCTGCCAACCGTCATCCGCAATCAATTTAGCGCAGGCGTAGTTATTTTTGCCTTTGCCGCCGCATTCAGCCTTTAGCCCGTCTCTGGTGCCATCCCAGGCGCCCGGAACTGGTAGGCCGCCATCAGTCCAAAATAGAAAAATCTTTTTTCCGTCAAGTAAATACCCGATTTCTTTTGTTTCTTCAATGTTTTCACAATCTCTATAAACCGGACAAAATAACGTATATGTACTTGCGGTGCTTTGATAAGCCGCACCGCCCGCATAATCTTTCCACATATACACACCTGAACCGTCAGTAAACGCTACGGCAAGTCCTTTATTTTTAGTTTTCGTCTTAACGGTTGTAATATAAGGCGCATAGTTTGTGTTAAAGAAATCCAACATAATATTAGGATTGTCTGCAGCCGTAAGCATAGATTTATTTAACTCTTGTTCGTGCGCTGTTCTCATAAGAGCAGCCTGATTTATCATAGAATAAAACTTTTTCATTCTGGTTGTAACAACATTTTTCTGATAATTTCCAATCAACGACGGCATAGTAAGCGCCGCAACAACGCCAATAATCCCTAATGTAATTAAAACCTCTGCCAATGTAAACGCATGTTTTTTCATATCTTCTCCTTTTAGAAAAGGATAGCACAAAGCGCGAAAATTGTCTACACTTAAACGATTCGTTACAATTGTTACAAATTTGGGGATTTATTGCGTCTTAAACAAATTCTTCAAATCCTGAATTTGCTGTTTGGTGTCATTGAATTGCTGCTTAACATCTTGGACATTCTGTTTAACATTCTGCGCCTGCTGTTTCACGTTCTGGATGTTGGTGTCTTTCAACTGCTGAACAGCGTCTTTCGCGCCTTGAAGCTGCTCTTTTAAATTCATCTGCTGAACATCCGCAGGGTCAAGGTTTGAGAGCCACTTGAACGATTTAACCGAACTTTTGCTGTCCACACCGCCGTTGAAAGCAACCTTAAAATCCTTGTACTGCGCTCCGCCTGAAAGCTGCGGAATTACGGAAGTGTCCACGCCTGCCTTGCTTTCGGTCATTACGTTAATCACAGCGCCCGTAAGCGGCCCGAATTTCGGAATGTATGAGGTCAGTTTATCTACGGACAAATCACCCAAAGGCCCCAGCAGCGCAACGGTTTGAGCAGAAAGCCGCCCTAAAATAGTAAGATTTGCACTGGCGTTTAAAAGGTTATAGCGGCCTGTTATGTAGTACGCTGTTGCAGGCCCGGCAGCTTTAATCGGGTTAAGATTAGCCCAGCCGCCTGAAAAGGTCATGTCGCCCGTGATGTACTTAAAGTCCGCCGTATTTTTGATGGCCGGAAGCGCTGTAACGCCCGCCAGCGCAGTTTTTATAATAACGTTATTAATAAGGTTTTGCGCGAACAAATAGTTTTCAAAACGGCCGATGTTGCCAAAAGTCCCGTCATCAATGTTAAAGCTTACTTTGCCGGCCAAAGACCGCATTTGTTCCTGATAAGTCGCGCCTTTGAGGTTAACGTTCGCACTCCAGCCAAGTTTCCCCGAAAGCGCATTCTTGATTCCCGCCGCACCCACGATTGCAGATTCAGCGTCCATGCCGGTCCCGGTCATGTTCGCGCCAATCTTTCCGTCAGCAAGCCCGTACGAAACGCTTCCACCAAGTTTACCTGAAAACGCGTCGCCCGTAATGTTATTCAAATATAAAACACT
>JAIRZW010000130.1 GCA_031267015.1 Heliobacteriaceae bacterium
ATTTCTTCAACATGCGCCGGCTGAAAAAAATCTTAAAAAACCCTCACCCCAGCCCTCTCCCAAAGGGAGAGGGAGTGTTTACGCCCACCCCTGAGAACCTGTCGCGGCTTCAGGACGAATTGCAGCTTGCGGAACTCAACCGGCAATTACGCAGCATTGAAGCTCAGATTCAAAAGACGGGCAACCTTCACGTGCTGGCCGAACAAATCCGCATGCTTAAGAAAAAACAGACAGCGCTGGCCGTAAATATCCTGAAAAACCGCCGCCGCGAGGCTTTGAAAGGCTTGCTGCGCGACGAAAACAAACGCCGCAGGCTGAAAGTCCATGCAAAAGCCCTCACCGCCAACCGCCGCAGGCTTCAAAGCACAATCCTTGAAGAAGAAGACTTTAAGCCGCTTTTAGAGGCTTTTCCATGCTGGTGTGTGACAACTTATGCGGTTTCTGACTCATTGCCGCTCAAGCCCGGTATGTTTGACGTTGCGATTATTGACGAGGCGTCGCAATGCGATATTGCAAGCTGTTTCCCGATTTTGTTCCGCGCAAAACGCGCTGTAATCGTGGGCGACGACAAACAGCTTCCGCACATGTCTTTCCTTGAAAAAGCAAAAGAACAGTCATTCCTGAGCCAGTACGGAATCCCTGAAAAATACCAGTTAATGTGGCGTTTCCGCACAAATTCCATGTTTGATTTGGCGGATTATTACTCAATAAATTCGGTCATGCTTGACGAGCATTTCAGAAGCCTGCCGCCGATTATAAACTTCTCAAACCAAGAGTTTTATAACAGCAGAATGCGGATTATGAAAAAAGACCTTGATGATGAGAAGGTCATTGAGCTTGTGTACGTTCCCGAAGGTAAAGTCGATTTTGACGCAACCCGCAACCTGCCTGAGATTGAGGCGCTTGTAAAACGGCTTCACGAAGTCGTGATTGAAGACGAGCGCAAAAACCCGGATAATCCGGTTTCTATCGGTATAATTTCGCCGTTCCGCGCTCAGGTTGAGCAGTTGAAACTTTCTGTTTCAAAAGTGCTTTCCGACCACATGATTCGCAAGCATCAAATAGAAATCGGTACAGCGCATACGTTCCAGGGTGACGAACGTGATATAATCCTTATTTCGTGGGCATTTGCAGATAACAGTTACACCCAAAGCCTTATCTTCCTGCAAAAGCCGAACCTTTTCAACGTTGCAATCACGCGCGGCCGCAAAAAGGTTATAAACTTCATCTCGAAAAACCCTGCTGAACTGCCGCAAGGCCATTTCAGAAACTATATTTCATATATTAAGGAATACGAGGCGCCGCCTGCTGACATTGATTCCTACAAAAACTCATTTGAAAAAGAGGTAGCAGAAGCGATTCGCGAACTTGGACACGAAGTCAAAGCGGGTGTGGAAATCGCGGGCTTCAACGCGGACCTGCTTGTTGATAACAAACTAATCATAGAAATCGACGGCGCAGACAACAAAGAGACCCCGCAGCAAGTGCGGGGTGACGGTGGTAACATGAAAAAGCAGACAATCCTTGAGCGCTGCGGGTTCCGCGTAAACCGCATAACCTTCCGCGAATGGCATTACTCGCCAAAAATTTGTTTGGACAGAGTCTTGACAAATACTTAGATTGCTCAAGTAGAAGCATTATTTAATCTCAAAGTTATATCCCAGGATATCAAGAATAGCAAAAAAGATTGGCACCGGAAGGGTTCCGCTGCTCAGTTTTTTGGACAAAGACGGCTGGGTCATTTTTTTATTGAATCTTTCATTTAGCTTTTTAACAACGCTTTGCTGAGTTTCGCCTTTCAAGGCAAACAGGCTGTCTGTTAACTTCTTTACATAATGGATTTTTTCTTTATACATAATCTTAATTTTATAGAGGACTTGTTTAAATGTATAGCAAAAATTTAAAACTTTAACCAAGCCCTTGACTTTTATTCCAAACTAAATATAATATATATTAGATACAGAATAAAATATTAAGGAGCAGATATATGAAAAAAGGATTCACTTTGGCCGAGGTGTTAATAACCCTCGGCATTATTGGTGTAGTAGCGGCGATTGTTATGCCCGGACTTATTCAGGATTGGAGGGATAAATCATACTCAACTGCCAAAGATGTATTTAACAATCGGTTAGAAGAAGCAACAAGACAAATGAACGTTAATGAAGCGTTAACAGGGTATCCTACAACAGAAGCATTTGTAAATGAACTAAAGAAATATATGAAAATATTACAAGTATGTCCAAGTGACCCGTCGGGATGTTTTGCCGCAACAGTAACGAACGGTGACGGCAGTGAAACAGTTGAAACTGATACTTTAAAGAATTCAAGTAACTTAAATGAAGGGAACTGGGGGACAAAGGCCTTAGGGATAGGTCTGATAAATGGCTATACCATGATACTAAGCTATAATCCTGAGTGTTCAATAGGTGACATAACGGCACCCGGCTCTCAGACAACTTCGTGTTTAAGTCTTGTATATGATATAAACGGTAAAGCAAAACCAAACAAGATAGGAAAAGACGTCTATACATTAAATGCAAATATATTCAACACTTGTAGTGGAATAAAGATAGGGAATTTATGTGTATCAGCTTCTAATGAGTCATACAGTCCGATAGATACTTGTGATGGGACATCAGAGTATGATAAAAACTTTACAACATCAGTAAGTAGCTATTGTTCAAATAACTATTGGGCTGGAGCTAAGAAAGCTTGTGCCAAGCAAGGCATGCGTCTTCCGACGCAGAGTGAACTAAAAAGCTTGGTCTCTTCTGCAAGCCAGTTAGGCATGTCATACTGGTACTGGTCCTCTGAGGAGGAGGACAATGCAAAAACCGTGAGGATCACGATGTTTCCTGATGGCGGTCAGAACGGCAACCACGGCAAGTACTACGCCGGCTACGTCGTTCGTTGTGTGAAGTGATTGTTTATAGTATTGACAAATTTCAGAATTTGTAGTCTAATCATGGGTGATTACATTTCGTAACAGATAGGAGAAAATTATGATGAAAAAAGCGTTTACGCTGGCAGAACTGTTAATTACACTCGGTATTATTGGGGTAGTAGCGGCGCTGGTTATGCCGGGGCTTATTCAGGATTGGAGGGAGAAAGCATACTCTACGGCCAAAGACGTATTTAACAATCGGCTGGAAGAAGCAACAAGACAAATGAACGTTAATGAAGCGTTAACAGGTTATTCTACTACAGAAGCGTTTGTAAATGAACTAAAAAAGTATATGAAAATACTACAAGTATGTCCGGATCCGTCGGGTTGTTTTGCCGCAACAGTAACAAACGGTGACGGCAGTGAAACAGTTGAAACGAAAGACTTAAAGAATTCAAATGACTTAAACGAAGGGAACTGGGGGACAAAAGCATTAGGTATAGGATTAATAAACGGTTATACTGCAATCTTAAGCTATAATCCGGATTGTTCAATAGGTGACATAACTGCACCAGGATCCCAAACAACTTCGTGTTTAAGTCTTGTATATGATATAAACGGCAAAGCAAAGCCAAACAAGATAGGAAAAGATGTCTACACATTAAATGCGAATATATTCAACAGCTGCAGTGGAATAAAGGTAGGGAATTTATGTGTATCAGCTTCAAATGAGACACCCCGTGCAATAAGCACTTGTGATGGAAACTCAGAGTATGATAAAGACTATACAACAGCAGTCTATAGCAGTTGTTCAACTAACTATTGGGCGGGAGCTAAGGAAACATGCGCCGAACAGGGCATGCGTCTTCCGACGGTGAGTGAGCTGCAATCAATCAAAGGCGACCTTGCAACCAATGCAGGTATTTCAGGCGCCTTCTGGTCTTCAGAGCATGCCCATGCACTCGACGCATACCTCGTGGTCCTGCCTGATGGCGGTCAGTACAACGACAACAAGCACTACCCCGGCCCACGAGTGCGTTGTGTTAGGTGATAAGCTTAAAAAGTCTGATACG
Organism: Heliobacteriaceae bacterium; assembly: GCA_031267015.1. Classification (GTDB taxonomy): domain Bacteria; phylum Cyanobacteriota; class Vampirovibrionia; order Gastranaerophilales; family Gastranaerophilaceae; genus UBA947. The sequence continues at coordinate 3,958 of JAIRZW010000130.1, forward strand.
TGTTGAACGCGCACAGGGGGTTGAATTAACATAAGCTTTATGTCATGCTGAACTTGTTTCAGCATCTCATAATGAGACACACTGAATACCGAGGTCAATACAGCGTTCAGGGTGACGCGAAATTAAAAGGAGGGCATATTAATGATTAGCCAAAAAATGGGAAACGCAATAAACGACCAGATTAACGCGGAACTTTTTTCCGAATACTTATACCTTTCAATGCAGGCTTATTTTCAGCGCATAAACCTTTTGGGGTTTGCGAACTGGATGGATGTGCAGGTCAAAGAAGAACGCGCACACGGCATGGGGCTGTTTAACCATTTAATAGAAAGAGGCGGAAAGGTTGAGCTGCTTGCGATTGACAAGCCTAAGACCGATTGGAGCTCAGCGCTGGAAGTATTTGAGGCGGCTTTGGAGCACGAACAGTTTGTAACCGGCCGGATTAACTCGCTCGTAACCGTTGCCGAGGAAGAAAAAGACCGCGCATCAATATCTTTCCTTGACTGGTACGTGAAAGAACAGGTTGAAGAAGAATTTAACGCGAATTCAATCATCCAGAGCCTTAAACTAATCGGCCCTGACGCAAACGCGCTTTTGCTGCTTGATAAAGACCTTGCGGCACGTACTTTCGTTGCGCCGGTTATTGCATAGGTTCGTAAACAACTATTCTTCAGTCGGAATATCCAACAGGCTTGCCTGCTCGGCCTGAGGCGTTTGTGCGGAGTCGTCCACAGATTTGATAAAAGTTTCATCTTCCTCAGGGTTGAGGATTTTGTTCACGGACATCACTAAGTCGCTGCCGGTAAGGTTTTGCGCCTTCACACCCGTTGCAGGACGTCCCTGGCGCGAGATTGAACCCGCGTTAAGCCGCGTCACAACGCCGTTCGCAGTTACCATCATGATATCGTCGGAATCCTGTACAATCGTCAGCGCAACCAGTTTTGATGAAGTCGACTTAAATTTAGTCGCGATAAGCCCGATTCCGCCGCGGTTCTGGCTTCTGAATTCGGAAAGTTTCGTACGTTTACCGAACCCGTCAGACGTCACCACAAGCAAATCAGCGTCATAATCGCGCGGAACAATATCACAGCCTACGATTTCGTCGCCCGTGCGAAGCTTCATGGAGATTACACCGCGCGCACTTCTGCCGAGCGGTCTTAAATCAGCAACAGGGAAGCGAATCGCCATACCGCTTGCGGTTCCGATAATTATCTCGTCGCGTGCGGTTGTGAGTTTAACCCAGTTCAGCTCGTCGCCGTCTTCCAAACCTATTGCAATAATGCCGTTGCGCCGGATGTTCGCAAAATTATCAAGCTCAATCCGTTTGATAAAGCCTTTTTTGGTAAGCATGATAAGGTTTAATTCGCGTAAAAACTCGCTCACAGGCACAACGGCGGTAATTTTTTCATCCTGCTCAATCGGAAGCACGTTCACAATCGGCAAACCTTTTGCCGTGCGCTGACCTTCAGGGAAGTCATAGACGTTAAGGCTGTAAACAGTACCTTTTGAGCTAAAGAACAACACCTTATCGTGCATCATTGCAGTGAAGAAGTGCTGTATATCATCGTCTTCCTTGGTTTTCATGCCTGATTTGCCGCGGGTTGCGCGGTTTTGGCGCTCAAACGTATCAAGCGAAATCCGCTTTAAATACCCCTGGTGCGTAATAAACACGGCCATCGGCGTGTTCGGCGTAAGGTCTTCAATCGTAACCTCGCCCTGCTCAGGCAGGATTCGGGTTTTACGGTCATCGCCGTATTTTTCCCTGTCTTCCAAAAGCTCTGTCTTGATAATGTCAAGAATTTTTTGGCGGCTTGCCAAGATAGACTCGTATTCCGCGATTTTCCTGATTAACTCGTCGTATTCGGCTTTAACCTTGTCCTGCTCAAGCCCTGTCAAACGGCGTAATTGCATTTCAAGAATCGCGTTTGACTGGTCAACATCCAGCCCGAATCGTGACATCAAACCGTTTCGTGCGTCGTCGGTTGTTTTGGATTTTTTGATTAGGTCAATAACCTCGTCAATCGAACCCAGTGCAATAATCAAGCCTGCCAATATATGCGCGCGGATTTTGGCTTTTTTAAGGAAGAAAATTGTTCTGCGCGTGACGATTTCAACCCTGTGCTCCACAAACTCGCTCAGCACGTCGTAAAGATTCATGAGCCGCGGTTG
>JAIRZW010000013.1 GCA_031267015.1 Heliobacteriaceae bacterium
GTGCACCAGTCCATATAAAATAACGCTAAAACCGGCTTGTCCTGATTGATTGCGTCCTCGTATTTTATCCCGATTTTATAGTCTGACGGTTTACGGTTTTTCCCGGCAAAGGCATACACGGCAACGGATGTCGTCACAACCGCAATCAATATCCCCAATATTACTAACAATTTCTTCATAAAAATATCTTAACATATCCAAAAAATAAAGCAATTTTTTTATTCAGGTGTTTTTGTTAAAATATAGGTAGTGTCATATGAATGAAATTAGTGCTATAAATAATATTGGATTGCCTCTGCGCTTTTACACAAAAGCGCCTCGCAATGACGTGGTAAGATTTACGTCAAATCCTGCCGCGCAGACGCTTCCTGAGGCTGCACCGGATTTTGCGGTTAAGACTCCTGTTTCTTACAGCAAGACCGGGGAAACTGCACTGCCGTTTGATTTAAAAGCGCACTGCTACAAGCTTTCCAACGGCCAGCGAGTCGTAATCGTACCTAAAGAAGGCCAAACCGTTATAAAAACCTATGTTAATTCAGGCTCAATGAACGAGCCGGACAAGGTTCGCGGAATCAGCCACTACATTGAACACAACCTGTTCAACGGTTCGCAGGGGCTTGAGGAGGGCGATTTCTTTAAGTTTGTTGATAAAATGGGGGCTTCAACCAACGCCAGTACCGGTTTTGCCGAGACAAACTACTATATAAGCTCAAACCTCCTGAACGAAGCTGATTTGGAAAACCAGATTAAAATCCATGCTTCAATGCTCGAAACTCCGTTCTTTAAGCAGGAAAAACTGGACAAGGAAAAAGGTATTGTAAATTCCGAACTCAACATGATTCTGTCGCGGCCTGAGAATATCGGGTTTAACAGAACCCTCAAAAACCTTTACAATATTGATTCTTCGTCTGCTGACCTTATTGGCGGAACAACCGGCAACATCACAAACCTGAAGCGCGAAGATGTGACGGATTATTACAACAAAAATTACTACCCTGCGAACATGGTTACGGTGATTACGGGCGATGTTCAGCCGGAAGACGCGATAAAATATATTTCAAAATACTTCTCGTCCGAGCGCAAGCCGCCGCAGGCAACGGTTCACGAGCCCCTGAAACCAATCGAAAAAACCGTACGCGAAGACATAATTTCTGACAAAGCAACTGCAACGCATGTTTTCTTGGGGTTCAACGGCCCTGAAAACAACAACAGACGCGATAAAATTCACATGGAAGCGCTTGCAAGGCTTCTGACGGAATCCGCTGCGTCCAGAATTAACAGCAAAATTAAGCCGCTCAACACAAGCGCATGGCTGGAAATAGAGAAAATCAGCACCAAGCCGGACGACGGCAAAGCCATTCTGGTCTCCGTTGAAACAACCGAAAATAATTCAGAACAGGTTCTGAAAACTCTTTTTGAGGAGATTCACGGAGTCCAAACCAATCCGCCTACCGATGAAGAAATGCAAATCATCAAAAAAAGTATGCTGAAAAGTTTTTCCGGGTTGTTTGAATATTCTGCCGGGATAAACAGCCATATCGGCCAAACTATGCTCAACGGCAGCCTGGACAGCATTAATGATTATGAGAAAATTGTAAACGCCATGAGCGCGCAAGACCTCGTTGACGCGGCGAAAAAATACCTTGACCTGAACAAAGCCGCGCTGACAGTGATTCACCCGGCAAATGCTTCTGAAACGTCGATTAATGAGAATCATAAAAATGTTTCGTTTACAGGCGCTGCCGCACCAAAACACGCCATTAACCCCGACAAAGTTCAGGAGTATCAGGCGCATAACAATTTCCGGATTGTGATGAATGACATTAATACGCGGAATTCCTACCTTGCATTGAATTTTGACGCTGATGTTCCGCTGCTTGCAAAACCCGGTGTGACAGCTATTTTGAATTCTATTTTAAATGAAGGAACCAAGTTCAAAGATGACCGGGAGTTTAAAACACTCTTGAGGAAAAACGGCATTTCATCAGGTTTTGGTGCGTCTTCCGGCGGGCTGGCAGCAGCTTCTTCGTTTGACGCGGATGACCTGAAACTTGCTCTGACGACAACGAAAGACGTTATTTTAACCCCGCGCTTTGACGAAGAAACGCTTAAACAGGCAAAAAACGATGTCCGCGAAAGTCTGTTAATGGCTGAAAAGAGCGCGAACCGCAATATTGACGCCGAGCTATACAAAGGTTTTACGCTAGGCCACACCAACAAAGAAATCCTCGAAAATCTTGACAACATTACGCTTGAGGATGTTCAAAACCTGTACCGATATATTATGGACAATTCAAAAGCAAGCATTGTGGTTTCCGCGCCGTTCTCTAAAAAGCCAGAGTTAAAAAAGACGCTGTTTGACGACACCGCTAAATACAGTCCGGTAAAAGAGTTTAAGCCGTATTTGCATGACATGTATCAGGAAGTTACTGAAACTAAGGTCCTGACCGAAGCCGACAACAAAAACCAAGCGTCAATCGTTATGGCGCACAAGTTTAAGCACAACAACAACCTCAAAGACGAGGCTGCGCTTAATTTGTTAAACATAATTCTTGGCGGCGGGCCGTCGTCGCGCTTGTTCAGCGACCTGCGCGAAACAGAAAAACTGGCTTACTCTGTGCGTTCCGGGGTCGGGCTCGTCGAAAATACCGGCGTTATAAAGCTTTCTATCGGCACAACAACCGACAACTGCGAAACCGCAAGCTACGACAATGTTCAAAAGGCGATTAACGGCTTCAAGCGCCACATTGAAAAAATGAAGAACGAAAAAGTTACTGATGAAGAACTTAACAACGCGAAACTGAGTCTGAAAAATGACATCCTGAGCTCGCTCGAAGGCAGCGAAAGCAAAAATTCTACTCTGAGCAGCAGCCACGCAACTTTCTACGGGCTTTCGCAGTTGAATCAAAAGCTTGAAATTATTGACGAGATTACTGCTGACGATATCCAAAATGCCGCGAAGTATATTTTCAGCGGCAAACCGCTCTACTCAATCGTCGCAACCGAAAACACCCTGAAAAATAACGAGGAGTTTTTGAATTCACTGAAAAACGCTCAAGGCTTTAATTATGCGGCCGGGATTGCAAAGTGGAATTGAGAGCCTTTTTCCGGCTCGCTTTCGCACCAGATTACACCCTTGTGCGCTTCTACAAGCTGCTGTGCAATAGGCAGACCCAAGCCAGTGCCGCCGACCTTGCGCGACAGCGAGTTTTCGATTTGCGAAAACTTGTCAAAGGCGTGCAAAAAGTCTTTTTCATGAAGCCCGATTCCCTCATCCTCAACAGACACGAGGATGTAATCCCCGCTCAATGGCGCTATGCTCTCCTCAAAACATACAGGAGCCTTTATGCCGGCTGAATTTACCAGAGCGGATTTGATTTTAACGGTTTTGCCCTCCGGCGTGAATTTGATTGCATTTGAAACCAGATTTGTCAGAACCTGTTCGAGTCTTTGAGGGTCCGCGTAAATCCCCGGCAGGTTTTCGGCTTCCTGTGCAACAAGTTTTATGTTTCTGGAGTTTGCAATCTCGCTGAAAGTTGATTTTACATACTCGATTATGGCGTGAATGTTCGTGTCTGTGAAGTGGAAATCCATTTTTCCGGCTTCGATTTTTGACAGGTCAAGAAGGTCGTTGATAATCCCGCCGAGCCGCTTGACATTGCGCTGCGCCATTGTTATGAACTTGTCAGCAGAATCCTGGCCGCATTTTCCGCTCACAAGGATATCCAGTGAATTTTTGATTGAAGTCAAAGGCGTGCGCAATTCGTGCGACACAATTGAAATAAATTCGGATTTTAGCCGCTCAAGTTTTTCCAATTTTTCGTTTGTTTCGATAATCTCCTGATAAAGCGCGGCGTTTCTCAATGGCAGCGAAACCTGCTGGGCCGTAGTCTGGAAAGAAGTCGCGTCTTCTGCGCTGAACGGGGTTTCTTTGAAAATTTCAACGCAGCCGAAAAAATTATCCCCGGTTGCAATCGGCGCAAACATGTTGTCGTACTGAAAAAGAGCGAAAGTAAAACGGTTTGCAGGATATTTGACGGTTTTTATGACCTTAAGGGATTCAGGCTCAAGCTTGTACGGAAGCTCTTTTCCGTCGAACAGCGATTTGTAATTCAGTACAGCGCGAAGTTTTATGGCACTCAAAAGTTCATCGGAAATCTCATACAGCGAATTCAGCAGCAGCACAGGCTCTGCGCCCGTAAACGAAAGCGTGCACGTGAGCGAAAAACTAAGCGCTTTGTCCATGCCTTCAATCATATATTTGATTAATTTTTCTTTGTCGAGGGTTCCGGCGAAATTGGAACTCGTGTCATAGAGCGCGTTCAGGCGGTACAAGCTGTCTGCCAAATCTTTGTTGGTGTTTGAAAGCTTGTCGAGCGAATTTTTAACGTTCAGGCCCGCGCTAATCACGGAAAAAACAAGGTTTTCCGGCATGTCTTCGGTTAAATATGCGTCTGCAAATTTTTCCAGTTCTTTTTCCGGCGGGCTGCCGAGGAATATGACTATACTATTTTGGCTTTTGAGGGCTTTAGCTTTCTTTTTCAGGTCAACCGAGGCAGAAGCGCTGTCAAGGATTGCAATTTCACCTTCGCGCGTTGAAAATTCATACCCGTTTTTATCAAAAATTCCGCGGAATTTTTGAATAATTTCTTCCCTGTCTGATACAAACAAAATCCTAATCATATTAATATTATAGCAGTCATTGCGCTTTGAAGCAATTTGTTAATTTTGTAACAACTTGGCTGCAATTTGTTAAGATTTTAAGATTTGCTGTTTTCCTCAAGCCGCTTTTGCTTGTACCCGTAAGCAACGTAAATAATCAAGCCGATTAAAAGCCACAGCGGGAAGTATATTGAAGATGTGGTTAAGAATTTCATTGAATAAAACATTAACCCGCCGCAAGACAATATCCCCAAAATCGGAAACACCGGCGAAAACGGCACCTTAAACGGCCGCGGACGGTTTGGTTCGGTCTTGCGCAAAATCAACAGCGCAATACAGATTATTATAAACGACGTGAACGTCCCGAAATTACAGAGTTCCGCGGAAATATTCAAGTCCATAAACAGCGCGCAGAATATAACAATTCCACCGGCAATCCACGTAAGCACATGCGGAGTACGGTATTTTTTGTGGATTACCCGCAAGGATTTCGGCAAAAATCTGTCGCGGCTCATTGCGTAAAGAATCCGCGTAGTTCCCAGCTGGTAAATCAAAAGTACAGACGTTAACCCGGCAAGCGCTCCCGTGGAAATCAGCCCGGCAAACCAGTCTTTGCCAATATAACTCATTGCATGAGCAATCGGCGCCTGGGTATCAATCGCCGTAAACGGCACTGTGCCCGTTAAAACAAGGGCAACCCCTATATACAAAATCGTACAAATAGCTAACGTACCCAAAATCCCGATAGGTAAATCTCTTTGCGGATTCTCGGTTTCCTCGGCGGTTGTGGAAATCGCGTCAAAACCAATATAAGCAAAAAATATCAGGAATGCGCCCATGAAAACTCCCTCAAATCCGTTCGGCGCAAAAGGCGTCCAGTTTTCAGGCTTCACATAAAACGAGCCCACGACTATGAACGAGCATATTATCACAAGGTTCAGCGCAACCATTACACTTGCAAACCTTGTGGATTCTTTAACACCCTTGACCAAAAGCACTGTCAACAGCACCACGACCGCAACTGACGGAAGATTTACAGCAACCGGAATATGCCCGAACAAATACGGCATTTTGTCATGCGTGTCCATCCCGAATTTTTCGCACATAACCGTGATTGAACGGTAATCCATTCTGAGCCAAATCGGAAAATGTGTTATAAAATCAGGCAAAACATCTTTAAATCCCCTCAAAAGCTGGGTAAGATACCCTGTCCATGCGCTTGCAACCGTAATATTCCCGATTGCATACTCAAGCATAAGAATCCAGCCCACCATCCAGGCCGCAAATTCGCCCAAGGTTGCGTAAGTATAGGTATAAGCGCTTCCGGCAACCGGAATCATTGCGGCGATTTCACTGTAACAAAGCGCTGAAAACACGCACGCAACAACTGCCAGAAGCATTGAAACCACTATTGCAGGCCCTGCGCCGGGGCCCTCAGGGCCGCCCGCGACCGCTACGCCTATGACCGTGAAGATTCCGGTTCCGACAACCGCGCCGATTCCGATTACTATAAGATCTAAAATATTAAGAGTCTTCTTTAATTCTGTTTTCTTACTTGTTGCTATTAATTCATCCGGGCTTTTCGTCTTTATCAGGTTATTAATTATCGAGTTCATTCTTATTCCGTTCTTGTCTTTTTTGTTCAATCTTTTCAATGTGAATTTCGTTTTCCTTGTAGCGGTTCTTTTTGTAGCCGTAATGGAAGTAAATCAGCGCGCCGATTCCGAGCCACAGCGGGAAAAGCAGGGCCGAAGTGCTTAAAAACTTCATTGAATAAATCATTAAGCCGCCGCAGCAAATGATTCCGAGCCACGGTAAAAACGGCGACCACGGCACTCTGAACGGCCGCGGACGGTCAGGTTCGGTCTTGCGCAAAATCAGCACTGCTATACAAACTATTATAAATGACGTGAATGTTCCGAAATTACACAATTCCGCAGCTATGTTCAGA
>JAIRZW010000040.1 GCA_031267015.1 Heliobacteriaceae bacterium
GATTTTGTTAGCGCCTGCTGATGAAAGTACAACAGATACTTCGTTAGAAGTTTCTTCTGCTGCTGCTTCGCCGCCTGCTGCCGGCGCCGCTGCAACTGCAACCGGTGCTGCCGCTGATACGCCGAATTTGTCTTCCATAGCTTTCACTAATTCAGACGCTTCTAAAAGCGTTAATTTTTCGATTGATTCTAAGATTGATGTTACGTTACTCATTGTTATTTCTCCTTTATTTTTTTAAGTAATTTCTTTTCTGGATTGCCGCGCCCTCGTTAAACTCGGGCTCGCAATGACGCTTATGCGGCCTTTTGGTCTCTGACGGCTGCGACCGCTCTTGTAAGCGATGCCATAACCGCATTGACAGAACCGACGATACCGGATGCCGGTGAATTGATACAACCGAGCATTTTTGAGTACAGTTCTTCTTTTGACGGTAATTTAGCCAATGCTTCAGCATCCTGGGCACTGAGCAGTTTTCCGTCGAGTGCGCCACCAACGATAGCGCCTTTTTGGGATTCTTTGATAAATTTTGCCAAAACTTTAGCCGGGCTGACCTGGTCTTCAAACCCGAAAGCCATTGCGACAGGGCCTTTGAAAGCGTCTGTTAAGACTTCAAATTCCGTGCCTTTGACAGCAATTTTCGCGAGTGTATTTTTGGTAACCATGTAATCCCCGCCGTCTTTTTGAAGCGAGCGGCGAAGTCTTTGGATTTCATCCACGGAATACCCTTTATACTCGGTTAGAATTGCTACCTGGGCTTTTTTCAGTTTCTCTTTTAAGGCAACAATCTTATCTTCTTTAAATTGTTTTGTAGCCATTTCGAGCTCCTTTATACTGTGTACTAAATTTCACAAAACCGCAAAATCACACAAAAATACAAAGTATTATATTTCGGTATTACCTCGGCTAGCCGGAATCATTTAAAACCTTGCGGTTACTAACTTTCTGCGGTCTGTATAATAATAATATTAAAAACAAAACCCAAAGTCAAGGGGGTAAATATATATTTATAGATTTACTTCTTAATCAATAATCCATGACCCAGCCGTTTTCCATTAGGTATTTTGCACATCCCATTCCATTTGAAAATTCCTCCCCAACGCATGAGTAACTGAAAGGTTCTAACTGTCCTCTATTATTCAAAACAAAACCAAATACATCACGTCCCCATTGATTTGGTGGTTTCTTACCATTAACATCTATAAACACATCACCCTTAGTTGCGAAAGAACTATTATCCACATTAGTAAGGGAAACATAGTATATGGTACCGTCTGGCATATATAGCAACTTCAAATCCATAACTCCCATCGAAGGGCCTTCCCCCAAAGGTTTCCATCCGGTCACACCGAATTTATTTTCAATTTTTATAATTTTAAAATATTTTTTTAAAATACTATCAGCTTTATCCATCATACAGGTACCGTCAATATAACTACAACTCTCCAATGCATTATAATAGCCGGAATTGGAACTAAGACTTCTTGCGAAATCAGTATCATCAAAAAAATCAGCGCCATCAGTGGCCATCATTAATTTCATGCCATTTCCCCAAACAGAAACCGCTTTTTGTAATCGCGTCACATATTCTTTTTTTCTGTAATCCGCAATCAGTGACGGCATAACAAGCGCAGCAACTACTCCGATAATCCCTAAAGTTATCAACACTTCCGCAAGCGTAAAACCTTTTCTCATGTACAATTCCTTTCATTACAAAATGTAACTACTCATGATTGTATAAAAAATTTTGGAGTTTGTCAATTCTTTTAAAACTTAATGTCTTTTCTGATTAATGACCAAACCTTTTCATCATCAACGCCCGAATAACTTCCCATTAACTTAGGCTCATAAATGTTTCCGGACTCCAATTCATAGCGCATGCAAAAATTCCCGTAAGCCAGCACTTCATTCGGCTGCCGCAAGACCAAAAGTTTCAGAAGACTGGGATAAATTTCTTTTAAATCAGTCTTGCTATTGTAGGCTTCCAGCGCAATGTAGCTGTTCAAGCGCCACCTGTCATTTCTCATATCCATCCGGATTCTGCTAATTGAGTCCTCTGTATACTTCAAAACATCATTAACCTGAGAAAACTCATTCACCAAAATAAGCATTTTATTATCTGTCTTCGCAAACTTACACCCCGGCAGCTGTTTCAAAGCATTATAAAACATTTTGAACGCATAATCTTCCTGCTCCTTTGTTTTGTCGTCTTCTTTGCCGGTATTCCAGCAGTCGTCCGTAATAAGGTTTTTCGCTGAAAACTCCACAAGAATCGCCGCATTGTTATTCTTTAAGATAGATTTTCTCAAATCCGCCTGAAGCTGTGAATTAAATTTCTCCTCAATTTTTTCGTTATACTGCTCAACAGCAATTTGAACACTCTCAAGCGCACTGTACAGGGTTATTTTGAACTTGCTCAACAGCACAACCAGCACCACAGCGGCAAAATCGAACATCAGCAGCGCGCCGTCAATCTCCTGGCCGCCAATGCTAATCCGTTTTTTATAAAAAATATGCACAAATCTTATTAAAGCATCCGCAATAGATGCCGCAAAATCAAATGCATGCACGTTTAAAAGGCTCAAAAACCAGTAAGTAGCAGTCAAAAACACCAGAATCATCAGGGTTATCTGAACCACGAACAAAAAATTCACGGAATATTTCAGAAATTTTTGAAGAAACTTAAATACAAGCAGCATGAACCCTCACATTAACGCTATGTTGTCTATAAGCCGGACCTGACCGATTTTTGCGGCAATGAACACGATTGTATTTGAATCCGCCTGTGCTTTTTCCTCTAAATCTTCTTTGTCCCGGAACTCCAGATACTCAAGCCCTGCAAGGTACAGCGCGGTTTCGCTCAAAGCCCTTATATCCGTTACGCCTTTATTATAACACATTTTTATATTTTTGAGAATTTTGTTAAGCTCAAGCGCTTCTGTTTTTTGTTCCGGCGTCAAATATTTGTTTCTGGAACTGAGCGCAAGCCCGTTTTCGTCACGCACAATCGGGCAGCCGGTAATTTCTATCGGAAAGTTTAAATCCTTAACCATTTTCTTAATAATTATTAACTGCTGCATATCTTTTTCGCCAAAAAACGCAAAATCCGGCTGAACAATGTTAAAAAGCTTGCTAACGACCGTGCAAACCCCGTCAAAGTGTCCGGG
>JAIRZW010000106.1 GCA_031267015.1 Heliobacteriaceae bacterium
AACTTCTCCAAGTCGTCTATTGAAGCATATTTAGGATTTGCGTCGGCAAATACTTCTCTTTTTGTTTTTAATTCCTCAGTAAGCAGCTTATCAAATTTATAGGCATCTTTATATTCAAATCTATTCATCTTAATTTCTTCCAGCGCTGACTTTTTCAAACTCTGAATTACAGGCAGTTTTTCTTCAGGCTTCAAAACTTTATTAGGATTCAAACTCATCTTTAACATCAGCCAGTCTGCGATGTCTAATTTATTTTCATGTAGAAAGGCCTTGCTTGCTTTAAATGCCGAGTTGTTCTGTAAGCCAAGAAAGAGTTCTTTGTATAATTCCGCGGCCGTTACTGATTCATTGTCCGCCGTTCTGCTAAACGACACTGCGTCAATAAAATTCAGCTTAATATCATCCGCATACTTATTGCTGTTCAGGATTTCTTTAATTTCCTTGATTTTATGCGTATCCAGCTTAGTGTATTTATAATGATTTGACAATATATCTATTTGCAGCATTGAAGGCTTGCCGATGTTGCTAAACCTGCCTTTATATTCTTTTTCCTCAATATTATCAAGCAGATTAACTAATTTTTTAAACTGATTTCCGACAATTTTCGGATTTTCTTTATACCTGTCAATACCGGCTAAATTATCTGCAATAAGCATCTTATATTCCGGCGAATAGTTAGCGGCATTATCAAGCAATTTGTCAAGAAACTTCGGCGTTAGCAGATTTTTATCTTCCATGACTTTAATAACCTCATGAACATGAAAATCCACACTGCCCTGACTCCATATTTTCAGTGGTTTCAAAGAAGCCAGTGTGGAAATAATTTTTTCTGCAATATCTTCATTAATGTATTTCCCGTCAATTAATGTTCTGACCGTATCAAATTTCACCTCATCATCATTGTGAGACAGCATCTTATCAATATCAGGAAGCATGTCTTCCAAATTTTTGGATTTCAATAATTTTTGATTAAAATCATAAGATTCTTTGCCTCCGGCTATTGCAAATTTTCGCGCTCTGCCTTTAGCTATAAGAATTGCAGCAGTAGCGATTCCGACCGCTGCAATACAGCTTAAAGCAGTTGCGTTTCTTTTAATCCACGGTTTTTTTTCTTCTCCGTCATCTTGTACTTTTTCGGCTTTTGCTATGAAGTATGGATTATCATAGGATAAATTATTAATTTTTACAGGCTCTACCAGCACAAAACTATTCCTTTCTATAAATAGCAAAACACAAACACAAAAATTTTTGCTCTCAAGCTTAAAACATTTACAATATATTTACATAACAAAATGACCAGTGAGAGGCTTTATGCCCAAACTAAAAAAGGTATCAAGTTGGGATACCTCTTTTAGTCCAGACCCGAAGAGACTCCCCGCCTACCGTAGGTGAGTAACACGAGCCGTACGGGGGCGGATTTCCGCACAGCGGATTGAACTCAGTCAGTTTGTTCTGTCGGAACAAACTGACCAGTAAGAGGCTTTATGCCCAAACTAAAAGAGGTATCCCGTTGGGATACCTCTTTTAGTTTGGGCCCGAAGAGACTCGAACTCTTACACCGTTAGGCGCCAGATCCTAAGTCTGGTGCGTCTACCAATTTCGCCACAGGCCCATTTACTTTGTTCGGCAGAGTGCCACAGGCCCCTGCTATTAATTATCACAATCTCTAAACTACCCCGAATAAAGAAATATGTCAAGACTTGTCGGGGTGGTTTGACTGTGACATCTTAATCTCAAAATACTCATTCTTGTCAATATCCACGCCCATGTTTTTAATATCGGCGTAAATTTTTTTCTTCTTCAATAATTTTTTGTAATCACCTGCCATAGCAATATAATAACATAAAACATAACGAAATGTAACAAAGCAATAAAGAATAGACAAACTTGTGATTGTGTGCTAAGATTTCTGCGGAGGTAAACATGAATAGAAAAGCATTCACCTTGGCTGAGGTTTTAATTACTTTAGGAATTATCGGCATTGTCGCGGCGCTAACCATGCCCGCGCTAATCAGCAGCACACAGAAAAAAGAACTTGAAGCCTGCTTAAAAAAGCAATATTCAATTATGAGCCAGGCATTACAAAAAATGGCGTACGAAAATGGCAAAGAGGCTTTATCTACGGACTATCCAAACGCTAACGCGTTCAAGTCGGATTTCATGAAACATTTCAAAGTTGCTGATGAATGCCCTCAAAATAATTGCGTACCTTACACATTTTGGAAAACATACAACGGAAATAATGTCGGCGACATTTTTGGCGGGCCTCAGTTTATCGCAGCTGACGGAGCGATTTATTTCTTCTTTTTCGGAAATCCAAGTCAGGCGGTCTATATCGGGGTTGATGTAAACGGATATAAAAAACCTAATAAATACGGATATGATTTTTTCTATTTTAATTTACTTGTAGACAACGAAAAACTGATTCCGGGAGGCGCTTCGGGGTCAATACGTCCTGAAGGATTTGATTGTTCCAAAACATCAACCGGAGCATACAATGGTATTTATTGCACAAATGAAGCCCTGACAAATCCAAACTACTTTAAAAATCTGCCATAGTAACATAAATTAATAACCACTTGCATTAAGACTTTTTTTACAATAAACTTAAAACAGCCGTAAAATATAAAGGAAAAGAAAAATGAACCCTGTTATTAACGAATTAGAAAAATCATACTTAAAATCAGATATGCCTGAAGTTAACCCGGGCGATACCGTAAAAGTTTTCGTGCGGATTATTGAAGGCAACAAAGAAAGAACCCAGGCTTTTGAAGGCACAATAATCAAAAAGCACGGCTCAGGCATTAATAAAACAATTACCGTTAGAAAAGTATTCCAAGGCGTAGGCGTGGAACGTGTGTTCCTGCTCAACTCACCGCGAATCGAGAAAATTAACGTTCTTAGACGCGGCGATGTCCGGCGCTCAAAACTTTACTACCTCAGAGAACGCTCCGGCAAAGCTACCCGTATTAAGGAAAAAATCGAAAAGAGATAAAAGATGCCGGATTTTATTCACTGGTATCCCGGGCATATTGCCAAAGCCGAACGGAAATTAAAAGAACAGCTTTCGCTGGTTGATGCGGTGATTGAAGTTTTAGACGCGCGGCTTCCGCTTTCGAGCAGTTATGAGAATATCAGCGGGCTTTTGGGCGAAAAACCCCGTCTAATTCTGTTGAACAAATCAGATTTAACCGAGCCTAAGGAATTAAAAAAATGGATTGCGGCGATTGAAGCCCGCGAAGGCTTTCCTGTGCTTGCGTCAGACGCGAAACATTCCAAAGACTTAAACGCGATTGTCAAAAAAGCCGCTGAACTTGCCGAACCGCGGATTCAGGCGGCTATGGCCAAAGGTCTTCTGCGCAGACCCGCACGGATAATGGTTGTGGGCATGCCAAACGTGGGCAAGTCTTCAATTATTAATAAATTAACCCGTTCGTCCAAAACCAAAACTGGCGCCAGAGCAGGCGTAACCCGTCAGCAGCAATGGGTAAGGATTAACCCGCAGCTTGAACTTCTTGATACGCCCGGCATAATCCCAATGAGGCAGGCCGACCAGCAGCGTGCAAAAAAATTAGCGTTTGTAAATTCGGTTTCTGAAAATGCTTACTCAAATGAGGCAGCAGCGCATGCACTGCTAGAGATTCTTCCGGCTGAAAAAGTCAATGAATACTATGGCGGTACAACAATAGAAGACATTGCCAAAGCGCGCAACTGGCTGGCCTCGGGCGGCAAACCCGACATTGAGCGCACCGCCGTCTATGTTTTAAAAGATTTTCGCGAAGGCAGAATAGGGAAGTTTATACTTGACACGTTCCCTCTCCCTTTGGGAGAGGGCTAGGGTGAGGGGGCAGCTTGAATAACCTATTCACTTTCGACCAACAATTCGGCAAAACCATCATCGGCACAGACGAAGCAGGCCGGGGGCCGGCAGCCGGCGGGGTTTTTGCGTCAGCGGTGTGCTTCCCGCCCCGCTTGCTAAAGAGGGGATTAATGAGGGAGCTTTCAATTCTGAACGACTCTAAAAAACTCACAAAAAAGCAGCGCGAAAGCATTTACGACATAATTTTAAACGAAACAATCAATTCAACAGTTTGTATTGAGGTAGAAGAAATCGAGCAAATCAATATTTTAAACGCCTCGTTAAAAGCCATGAAACTGGCCTGCAACAACGTTGTTGCTTCCTTCTCCCCTTGTGAGAAGGTGGCGAAGCCGGATGAGGGTTTTATTGTATTAATCGACGGAAATAAATTAATAAAGGATTTTAAACACCCCCAAAAATTCATCATCAAAGGCGACGGCAAGTCTGCGTCGATAGCGGCAGCGAGCGTGCTTGCAAAGGTTACACGCGACAGGTACATGGAGGAGCTTCACGAAAAATTCCCGCAATACAATTGGGCTCAGAACGCGGGCTACCTGACAGCAGAACACTCAAAGGCCATAGACAAATACGGCTTAACCCCTCACCACCGCCCGTCATTTCTGAAAAAACACTTTGAGAGACAGTTGAATTTATTCTAAAACTTATACGGATAATCGTCTTTAAACTCAAAATTGTCAAACTCCAAAAATCCGGCACAGAAACGCGAATTGGTCTTACAGTATGCAAGCGCTTTTTCACGTGTATCATTTACCGTAGGCCTCGTTGCACACCAGCCTTTCTCACCACACCATTCGCTGCTTTGGGCAGGACAGATTGAAAACATGAACCTGTCATATCCGTTGCTATTTGGCCGTTTTTCGGCATTAGTATCAAATACAAAGTCCACACATGCGCCTCTGCTAAAAATAACCTTAGAGCCGTCTGCAAAATACATAGTATCGTTTGCGTAATTAGTAGAAGTAGTTTTTAAGTAAGGTTTTAAATATTGTTCAAAAAATGCCGATGAAGAAAGCGAGAAATCCCATTCTTTAGTTTTTCCGTTTTCAATTTCGGCAAGAAGCACTGCCTGGCTCATCATGCTGTGAAATTTTTTTAATTTGACAGAAACTTCTTTTCTCTTAAAGTTTTGAATCAATGACGGCATAGTTAAGGCTGCCACAACCCCAATAATACCCAATGTGATAAGTACCTCAGCCAACGTAAAACCTTTTCTCATACCTTCTCCTATCTGTTACGATATGTAACCACAAGTAATTATATAAGAAAACTCGGAATTTGTCAAGTACATTTACACAGAAGTAATGGCTTTAACAACTTTGTAAATACTTTCGATTTTGTCCCGGTCATCGCGCACACTTTGGATGCTTTGTTGGATTTCTTCAAGCAGGTCTTCTGTGGGCTTGAGGTGGTCGGAGATAAAAAGCTCGTCAACTGTGACGCCGAGACATTGCAAAATATTTTCCATTGTTTGCGCGGTCATAAAATTTTCGCCCAGCTCAATTCCGCTGAGGGTTCGCGGCGAAATATTCGTCATTTCAGCGAGTTTCCCTTGCGTAATCCCGCGTTTCTGCCGAAGCCGCTTAATCTTGTATCCGATTTGCTGTTTAATGTCCATTTTTTTATTTTATGGCCTTGTGACACAAAAAACAATGAGATTAAGTTGTATCAATATGGCAATATATGAGATTAAATTTCAGATTAGCAGCATAACATATTAATTTTTATTAAGCTGAAAAGCATTGTTGTTTCAATAAAATCAAAATTAATGAGATTAAATATCATATTTATTAGCAATTTTTCTTTTTTTTGATTTTTAATAAAGTTATAACCAGGTTATAAGAGGAAATTTAAAAAAGTCAAAAAAGGAGAAATTAATTATGGTAAACATAGGAAAAATTTTAAACATGGCCATGGCAAATGGCACTAGATTACGCATGACATTAGTGGGCAAACAGCTTAGAGCTGTGCCTGAACTAAACAATGTATTGAAAGGTATAGCAAATCCAAAAGTACAACTTGCAGCAAACGGACGCGGCGCATCAGGAGTTGCGGGGATTAGAATTAAATCAGGAAATGAGACATTATTAGAACTGGCAGGCGGGCTTGACCGCTCAAAGGGTAATCCTATTTTTCAACTTCGCGAGCGAATTCCCAAAGTCGGCAGCGGCAGCGCTATTATGGATATGAACAAACCGTTTCTTGCAGATAATTTTGCAGCAAGTGTTTCAAGCAAAAAAGGAGTCGTGTCGGCAGCTATTGATTCTGCACCGCTTAAATATAACGCTAAGGTAAATCTTAATGAATCTGAAAATTTCATAAACAAATTCAATTTGCCAAAGGACATTAAAGTTAAAGTCAATGAAGTATTCGGCCAATATGAAGAACTTTGCAATCCCAGAAAAGGTAAGCAGATAATGGACGGACTTGCCGAAAAAGTAAACGGATTTTTAAACGGAGCATATAAAAAGCCCGGCGTGCAAAAAATCGCAAAGATTTCAGAAGTTAATAAAGCGGAAAAAATCGTAGGACCTTCAAAACTTAAATTGGTCAAACGGCTAAAAACAGTGAATCCGGAAGAAATCAAACTTGGCGCAAAAAACGCTAATCTTTTCAAAGACCCTAACTTCCGTTCGATTGAAGCTCTAAAAAATACAAAACATTCGTAATCTAATTACACCATAAAAAAGCGCTGATAAATAATTCAGCGCTTTTTGTTATATGTCAAACAGCCTGTGGAGGCGGTCGGTAATGTCGTGTTCGTCAAGGTCTTCGGTAAGCTTGTTTAAGTCAATCGCGCGCTGGTAGTAGCGTGCAGCGTCATTGATAAACCCAAGCGCATGCGACGCGCGGCCCGCGTTAAAGTATGCGATTGTGTAATTCGGGTTCATGTCGATTGCCTGCTCAAAGTACTCAAGGGCTTCCATTGGGTCGCCGAACCCGTCGAGGTAAAGAACCCCCAGATTATTATACGAAAACGCATTGTCAGGGTCTAAATCAATGGCCTTGTGAAAGGACACGAGCGCTTCTTCAATGTAATCCTTTTCCCAGAGCGCCACTCCGGCCTTTTCATAAGCCTTAGCAGTATGCGGTTCAAGCGTAATAGCATCACAATATGCCCGAATCGCCTTGTCTAAGTCGTATTCCGACATGTAAATATCACCGAGCGAAATATACAGGTCATAATTTGCCGGGTCAAGTATAATCCCGGCCTGATAAGTCGACACTGCCGCGTCCGTATTGCCCTTAATCTCGCCGTAAATCGCGCCAAGCGCCTGACAGACAATAGAAGTCCACTCAGGGTCAGGGTTTAGAGAAACCGCCTTTTGATAGTGCTCAATTGCTTCGTCGTAAAGTTCTGCTTTTGTGTAGGCGTAGGCAAGCGAGTTATTGTAGAACGGATTTTCCGTGTCGTTTTCAAGCGCAAGCTTAAACGCGCTGATTGAGTGCAATTTATCCTCTTTTCTCAAATAAAGGTGGCCGAGTTCGTAATAAATTTGCGCAGTATCCATTTTGAATTGCAAAAGCGTTTCATAGCATTCGATTGCCTCGTCAGTACTTTCAGGGAAAAATGTCTGCAAAACAGTCGCAAGCTTAATCAAAACCTCACGGTTAAGCGGGTTAGCCTCAAGAGCTTTGCGGTAGCAGCCTACTGTCATTTCAGCTTCTTTGTTTTTCAGCGCCAAATCGCCCATTCTGTTGTAGAAAATTTCTGTGTGCCCGGTTTCGTCCGCGGCCTTTTTATAAACATTTTCAGCAGCAGGACGAAGCTTAAATTTCTCAAGGAATTTCCCAACCGCATTGAACGAGAACACTGAAAAATCATCCGACATGTTTTTGCAGAACATTTTGAGCGAGGGCTTGTCCCATGCCAGCATAAGGCTTCCGGACAGGAAATAATAAACAAAATTCACATAGTCATTCATGCCTGCGTTTTTGGCATTAATTTTCTGCAAAAGGGTCTGGGACATGATTAATCTCGGGCGGCCCGATTTCATGCGGTTAATTTTTATTGCGGACTTAAATTCCTTTTCAGCGGCCTGAAAATCCTCGGCCATTTTCATAAAATAGCCTGCATAAAGGTGTGCGTCAGCGCTTTGCGGCGCAAGCGAAACCGCGGTTTTGCACTGCTCGATAGCAGTGGTAAGACTTATCTGGCCCTGTTCCCACATCAAAGTCGCAAGCCGGTAGTAGGATTCCGGCATTGTGGGGTCGAGCTTAACAGCATTAATATAGTATTCAATAGCCTCATCAAGGTCGTTATTATGCTTTCGCAGCAAATAACGCTCGTGCGCGGCTCTGGCTCTTTCCAGCGCGTCAAAAGCTTTTTGGCTGTTTTCGGGGTTTTTTACAGGTTGCACTAAAATCTGTTCTGACATTTATAAGAGCTCCATAAGGTGTGTTATCCATGCTTTCGGCCTAATTGAATTGTACCTTTATTAATTACATGGAAAATCATACAAATGGAGTAGAGTTGTGTACATTGCCGGGATGGTTAATATTTACTTGACAAACTCCCGAATTTCTTATACAATTGCTGATAGTTACAAACCGTAACAGATAGGAGAAAAGTATGGTCAACCATAGGGCAAGCCGTGCATGTAGTAACAGTAAACGGCGGGATATCCGGTGCAACAGATGCGCAAGACTTTGTAGAAAACCACTTGAGAGAACAGATAAAAATTCTCAAGACGTGCGACAATGCTAACTTACGCAGTTGCGGTATTGAAACAGACACAAATGCTATAAAAACGCTGGCCGGAACTTCTACGACTATGCCAAAGGCGCTTCATAGTTTGACAACAAGTATGTCAAATGGAGAAACAACAAACATCAACACCACAAGCTACGGTTTTGTGATGGCGAATGGCTATTCGGTGAACTTATTTTACAACCCTAAGTGCCTGCCGGACGACCCTGTCTCAAGTTGGCACTATGGCCAAGATAGAGTGTGTGTAAACGCTATTTACGATATGAATGGCCTTGGAAGACCAAATCAGGTAGGAAAGGACATAGGATTTGTAACAGTACTTTATCCTAACGAAACATCGGTAGCTTATGCACCTGATGTTGTTGGCAATGCAGCAGTAACTTCTACCTTCAATGCGGCCCCTCAAGCTTGTACAGACCAGAACCCTGATTATTCGCTTCCGAACAGAGACGAACTGCTTGCAATGTATATGAACATGAATATCTTAGGAATTCCATATAGTCACGGCATCTGGTCAGCCTCTGAGATCTCTCCAGAGTTAGTTTGGTACCAGAATTTCACCAATGGCTCCCGCACCCAAGGCGCCAAAGCCAATCCTGGCGACGTTCGGTGCGTCAGGAGATAAGCTCAATATATTAAGGAATGTAATAATTACCGCGTCTGCAAGCAATTTATGCTCCTCAAAATTCGTTTAATTATATAGGGGAATTAACACAGGAATTACCATGAGAATATCAGCTCTGAAAATGCTTGCATACTCTGCTATGGCAGCGGCAACAGCCGCAGGTTTTGCCGCATGCTCAAAAAAGAAAGATGAGTACGAAAATTATATTATACGAAAAGGCGATAACCCGAACGAACTTGCCAACAGATATTTGCTTCCTCTTGACAAGTTCAAGAAAGAAGTACACATACCTGACTCTTTTAGAGCCGGGGATACGCTAAGAATACCAAAGTCAATATTCGAACGGCAGGTAAAAGACACTATTTATACAGTGAAAAAGGGCGACACTTACTACGAGCTTTCAAACAAAAACGGTCTGGGCGTAAACGAATTTGCAAACCGCGCCGGACTGAATCCGGAGAAAGACATGCTAAAAGCCGACATAACTGCAATAAATCTCAGCGGAATTGTTCCTGTCAAGGCGAAAAATTATACCGTGAAAAAAGGCGATACGTTTGCGGGTTTGGCAGCTAAATTCAATTTTGTAAAAGAAGACGGCACGCCTGATGTTGAGGCGTTCAAGGAATACGCCGGCGTAAACAAACTGAAAAAAGACAACGAAATATATGTTCCGACAATTGCACAGAAATCGGGCATGACTTTTTGGAGTATTGCAAGCTCAAACGGCATGGCGCAATCGGAATTGGAAGAATTAAACCCGCAAATCTCTGACGCTGGCGCAATCACGGAAAACATGCGCATAAACGTTCCTTACAAGCCGTTTGATTCAGATTATTCACCGGTCGTTTCAGATGAAACGCCGCAGAGTTCAACCATAAAATTCTCTATTGCAAAGCCGAAACAGCCTTTGAAAAACGGACATCCGGCGGCAGAGGAGGAAGTGCGGCCGTCAACTAATCCAAAAGGGTCTTTAGCGGGCAAGACGATTATTGTAAACGCCGGACACCATTGGGGAAACCGCTGGGACCCGGGTGCTACGGTCGGCGATGCTCAGGAATGGGAATATAGCAGAATTTTGGCGGACAAATTGGCCAACAAGCTGTGTGCACAGGGTGCAAAGGTCGTTTTCTGTTCAGGTTCAGCCAAACTGATTGAAGGCGTGAAAACAAAATACCGCACTAATTGTGCGGCATTTGTATCAATTCATACTAATGCGCTTGAGCTTGACCCGAATAAAATTCTTAAACAAGAACAAAAACGCAACAAAAAATATACCCTTGCAGACGCTAAGAAGCAAGCAGCATACAATGCTACGGTTAAGCGCGCAGAGATACTACATTACGCGGGAACAGGCAAAAAACCGAATACGAAGAGTATAAATTTTGCCAAAAACCTCGTAAATGATTATCCGGGCACATGTCTGTTTAAAAGAGATAACGAAGGGCAGCACTCAAGGCTCGGGGTGCTTCGTACGGAAGAACATATTCCGTCAATTATGCTTGAAGCAGGATTTTTGTCAAACAAAGATGACCTTGCGAATTTACGCAGTTCAGCACATCAGGACAAAATCACAGAATACCTTGCAAAAGGTGTTGCCGCACAGTTTGGCGTGAAAAAATGATTAGCCTAAACCGCTCTGTAAACAACCTCTACATTATCAAGGTTTACATTTTGTTTTGCATGCCATAAATCGTACTGCACCTGCATTCTCAGCCAAATTTCAGCAGAGGTGCCAAGGGCCTTAGAGAGCTTTAAAGCCATTTCAGGGCTTATACCTGTTTTGCCGTTAACTATTTCAGACAAATTTTTACGGCTTGTGCCGATTTTGAGCGCAAACTCCGAAACAGTAAAGTTAAGCGGTTTAATCCAGTCTTCAAGAAGTATTTCGCCTGGGTGACAAGGGTTATACATTTCCACATTTATATCCTTTCTTTTAGTGATAATCAAGATAATCAACTATATATGCATTTTCATCCTCAAACTCAAAGATTATCCGCCAATTTCCGTTTACTGTTACCGACCAGAGGCCTTTTAGCTTGCCTTTTAACTGATGTAATCTATAATTTGGCGATTTGAATTCTTTCAGGTCTGAAGTCATGCTCAAAGCAGTTAATATACGTCGCAGCTTAACTGTATGCTCTGCCTGTATACCTTTAATACTGCCTGTCAAATAGAATTTTTCAAGACCTTTGTGTTTGAAAGATTTAATCATACATTTATTATAACCTATAACGTTACAGGTGTCAAGCATTATGTATATTACGGATTGTAACAATGCGGCTGTTACTGTACAATTTTTAGATTGTGTGGTAATATTTTTTCGGAGGTGAGTATGAAAAACGCATTCACATTGGCAGAAGTGTTAATTACATTGGGAATTATTGGAATTGTTGCAGCATTGACTCTGCCAAATATTATTGCAAATGTTAAATACAAGAAA